>DATBXI010000517.1:0-2250 GCA_036514355.1 Desulfuromonadaceae bacterium | reverse complement strand
CGACACCAAGGCCCCGGCCCCGAAGCCGGCAGGGGACAGCGTCAAAGCAGGCGCCAAGGAGACGGCAACCGCACCCAAAGGAGCTGCCAAAAAGGAACTGGTGGACATCAACAGCGCCACCGATGCCGAGCTGAAGGCGATCCCTGGTCTGGGAGACGCTCTCGTCGCCAAGATCGTGGTCAACCGCCCCTATGCCAACAAGACCCAGCTGAAATCCCGCAAGATCATTCCCGACGCCGTGTACGAGAAGATCAAGGACCAGATCATCGCCAAGCAGCCGAAAAAGAAATAGCACACACATTAAGTACCTGCGGGAGCACCGGGGCATCCAGTCATGGATGCCCCGTTTTTATGGGGTTCACGGCGCAAACCTTGACTTTTTCGCTGGTTACCTATAAGTATATGTATTTTTACGAACCGCATAAGGAGCAGTAATGAAACCCCTCTTTTTGAATCCCCCCACCTTCGAGGACTTCGACGGCGGCGCCGGTGCGCGCTATCAGGCATCCCGCGAGGTGACCTCATTCTGGTACCCCACCTGGCTCTGCTATCCGGCCGGGATGATCGAAGGGAGCCGCGTGGTGGACGCGCCGGTGCAGCGCCTCTCCATCGAGGACTGTCTGGCCATTGCCAAAGAGTATGACCTGGTGGTGATGTACACCTCCACCCCCACCCTGAAGATCGACATCGAGACGGCGCGCCGCATCAAGGCCCAGAAACCGGCCACCGTCACGGTCCTGACCGGTCCCCACGTCACCATCCTGCCCGAGGAATCGCTCCAGGCCGGCGCAGGCGTTATCGACATCGTCTGCCGCGGGGAATTCGATTACGCCATCAAGGAGCTGTGCGAGGGACGGGCATGGGAGCAGGTGCAGGGAATCAGCTTCCTGCGGGCCGGAACAACGGTCCATACCCCGGACCGGCCGATCCTGACCGATCTGGACGCATTACCGTTCGTGGCACCGATCTACAAACGCGACCTGGCGATCAAGGACTACGTCATCCCGCATTTCAAGAGCCCCTACGTGGCCATCTACACCAGCCGGGGATGCCCGGCCAAATGCACCTTCTGCCTCTGGCCCCAGACCTATTCCGGCCAGAAGATGCGCACCCGTTCGCCTCAGAGCGTGTATGAAGAGGTCAAATGGATCAAGGAGAATCTTCCCGAGGTGAAAGACATCTCCTTTGACGACGACACCTTCTCGGCCGACAGGAAGCATGCCCGGGCCGTGGCCGAGCTGATCAAGCCCCTGAACGTCTCGTGGGTCATCAATGCCCGCGCCAACTGCGACTACGAGACCCTCAAGATCATGGCTGACGCGGGCCTGCATCATGTCATCGTGGGCTTCGAGAGCGGCAACCCCCAGATCCTCAAGAACATCAAGAAGGGGGTCACCAGGGAGCAGGCCATCCAGTTCGTCAAGGATTGCAAAAAACTGGGCATCACCATCCATGGCGCCTTTATCATGGGACTGCCGGGCGAAACCCGGGAAACCATCCGCGAGACCATCGCCTACGCCAAGCAACTGGATCTGGACTCGATCCAGGTCTCGCTGGCCTCCCCCTATCCCGGCACCGAGTTTTTCGAGCAGTGCAAACGGGAAGGATGGATCGCCTCCGAGACCTACATCGACGACACCGGCCACCAGATGTGCGTCATCAACTATCCGCACCTCTCCAACGCCGAGATCTTCAAGGCGGTGGAAGAGTTCTACAACAAGTTCTACTTCCGGCCCAAATACATCCTGCGCAGCATCGGCCGGATGATCGTCAACGCCGAAGAGCGGAGGAAGCTGCTGAAAGAGGGCAAGCAGTACCTGGAGTACATGCGCAAGCGGAAGCAGGCGACATCGTAAGATAAAAAGCCAGACCGTTGAGGTTTTTAAAACCTCAACGGTCTATGATGTTCTTTGTGGTGAATTCAAGGGGTTTATGAAACAGCTCATCATCACCTCCGACGATTTCGGCCTCTCCCCAGGCGTCAACGCCGCCGTGGAGCGGGCCTGGCGCAACGGCATCCTGACCTGCGCCTCGATCATGCCCGGAGGAGCGGCCTTTGACGAGGCCGTGGAGATCGCGCGGCGCAACCCCGGCCTGCAAGTGGGCCTGCACCTGACCCTGGTACAGGGGCGTTCGGTGCTGCCCCCGGCGGAGATCCCCGGCCTGGTGGACGGGAACGGCAATTTTACGGACAACCCGGTGGCTGCCGGCATGCGCTACTTCTTCGACAAGGGGTTATACAAACAACTG
>DATBXI010000516.1:0-4306 GCA_036514355.1 Desulfuromonadaceae bacterium | reverse complement strand
GGGGGTGGAGATGGATCTGGTCCGCCTGGCCCAGGAGGTGGCTTTGATGGCCGACCGCTGCGACGTGACCGAGGAGTTGGTCCGGCTTGCCAGCCATTTTGCCCAGTTCGACGAGGCGTTCCGGCTGTCCGAGCCGGTAGGGCGCAAGCTGGATTTCCTGATGCAGGAGATGAACCGGGAGGTGAACACCATCGGTTCAAAGTCCAGCGACGCCGAGGTCACCTCCCTGGTGATCCGCATCAAGGCCGAGATGGAGAAGATGCGCGAACAGGTGCAGAACGTGGAGTAACCGGTACTCCCTGCACCCCATCCCCCTCCCGGCCTCCCCCTTGAAGGGGGAGGGGCCTGACCTCCTCCAATCAAGGAATGACATCAACAATTCCCTCTCCCTCAGGGAGAGGGGTAGGGTGAGGGTGGGGGTAGTCTAGTGTTTCCCCGTGTGTCCGAAGCCGCCCGCGCCCCGGGCGCTCTCCCGGCTGAACTCATCCACAACCGCCAGGGCCACCTGGGTCACGGGCACGAACATCATCTGGCAGATGCGCTCCCCCGGCTCGATGGTGTACGCTTCGTGCCCCCGGTTGTGGATACCGATGCCGATCTCCCCCTGATAGTCCGAATCGATCACACCAATGGTATTGGCCAATACGATGCCGTGCTTGATGCCCAGGCCCGACCGGGGCACGATCAGGGCCACCAGGCCGGGATCGTGAATGCTGATGGCGATGCCGCTGGGAATCATCACGGTCGCGCCCGGCTGTACGGTCAGGGGCTGATCCAGGCAGGCGCGCAGGTCCATGGCCGCCGCACCGTGGGTGGCGTAGCTCGGAAGCGGGATGCTCGTTCCCATCAGCGGATTCATGATTTTGGTTTCAATTTTATGCCTGTTCATGTAAATTTTCGCTTTCATTGAGTGAATGAGACGACCGGTGCGACAGGATAGCAGAGATGGTGAACAGGGCGAAACAACAAAATAACGGCTAACCATTGTCAATAAGTCACGGGGAAATCTGCAACAACATGCCTCCGAAAATTCGTGACATAATCAAGAAGATAAAACAAGACGGCTGGTATCTGGTTGCCACACGAGGAAGTCACCGTCAGTACAAACATCCGCTGAAACCGGGCCGGGTGACCAGAGCAGGTCATCAGGGAGATGAACTTGCCCCTGGGACGCTGAACAGTATCCTGAAACAGGCGCAGATCAAAGAGGAGGTATAAGGTTATGTACCGTTTTCTGGTGGTCATAGAAAAGACGGAATCCAATTTTTCCGCCTATGCGCCCGATCTTCCCGGTTGCGTGGCAACGGGGGCTACGCGGGAAGAGGCCGAAGCAAACATGTACGAAGCGATCCGCTTTCATGTTCAGGGGTTGCGAGAGGACAACCTTGCCATACCCGAGAGCAGCGCCGTTGCGGAAGTGATGGCAATTGCGGCGTAGAAGTCAGCCATTCCCGAAGGTCAACAAAGTCAAGCCATAAAGGACACCCCCCATGAAAGACCCCCGCATAGCACAATTTGCCGAGATCCTGGTGGATTACTCCACCCGGGTGAAAAAGGGGGACGTGGTGCTGATCACCGCCGCCGGCCTGGAGGCCATGCCTCTGGTGAAGGAGCTGTACGCCCTCTGCCTGAAGCGCGGCGCCACGTACGTGGAGTACAGCTTCTCCGTGCCCGAGATCGACCGCCACCTGTACAACCTGGCCACCAAGGAGCAGCTGGCGTACTTCCCCCAGCACAAGCTGGACTTCTACAAGCAGCTGACCGTGTATATCGGCATCTCGGCCGGGAACAACTCCATGGTCATGGCCAATGCCCGCCAGGACGCCATGGTGGCCTACCAGAAGCTGACCAAGCCGCTGGTGGACCAGCGGGTCAAGCATACCCGCTGGATGGTGACCCGGTACCCGACCCATGCCGCGGCCCAGGAAGCCCGCATGAGCCTGGAGGAGTACGAGGACTACCTCTTCTCGGCCTGCTGCCTCGACTGGCGGGCAGAGTCGAAGAAGCAGGACAAGCTCAAAAAGCTGATGGACAAGACCAAAGAGGTGCGCATCCTGGGCCGGGATACGGACCTCAGCTTCAGTATCGATGGGCTGCCGGGGATCAAATGCGACGGCCGCTTCAATATGCCGGACGGCGAGGTGTTCACCGCTCCGGTCCGGGATTCGGTGCAGGGGCACATCACCTACAACTGCCCCACCATCTACCAGGGCAAGGAGTACAACGGCGTGCGCCTGGAGTTCACAGACGGCAGGATCGTCAAGGCCACGGCCGAAGCCGGCATGACCAAACCGCTCAACAAGATACTGGACACGGACGAGGGGGCGCGTTACATCGGGGAATTTGCCCTGGGGATCAATCCCGGCATCCGCCAGCCCATGCGCAACATCCTGTTCGACGAGAAGATCTTCGGCTCGATCCACTTCACCCCGGGCCAGGCCTACGATGAGTGCGACAACGGCAACCGCTCCGCCGTGCATTGGGACATGGTCTGCATCCTGACCGACGGCGGGGAGATCTGGTTCGACGACACCCTGATACAGAAGAACGGGCGGTTCGTCCACAAGGACCTGCTGGACCTGAATCCCCAGGGGAAATGAGCACTCAATGACCGAGACGAAACAGCCCGAGATCGAGTTCGAGCACGACGATTTCGCACTCAGCGACAACATGGAGGAGGAGCTGCAGGTGGACGAGCGCTGCCAGACCCTGCTGCAGCGCTTCTATCAGCATCTCCAGGACTCGGGCCTTGAGATCCAGCAGGCATCCGACGTGGCCTTTTGCGCCGATTACTACCTGCGCGACTACCTGCTGGACTTCAGCCGCCAGAACGTCGCCCGGCCGGAGCCGGGGACCGTGCGGCGCTTTGCCGCCACCTGGTTCATCACCCGCACCCTCGACCCGGAGATGGCGGTGCTGGAGCGCCATCTGGAGGCCATCCGCCGGTTGTACCGCTTCCTGCACGCCCTTCATCTGATCTCGGCGGAAGAGCTGGACATGATCGAGGAGGAGGCGGGTCAGAGCGAATACTACCGGCAGCGGATCGAGAGTTTTCTGGCCATAACCGGCGACGGCTACATCGCCTGGGAGGCCGAGTGCCCCCTCAGGGGTTGATCTTACAAAGGCAGGATGAAGTATGGCATGCAAGGCACTGAAACAGATCACGGTGACGATCCTGGACCAGGAACATGTGCGCAAGGACTGGTGGTTCGACTTCGACGGCGAGGCGTTTCACCGCTCCTTTGACCGGTTGACGCGGGAGATGCGCAAGCTGGGGGTGGAGTTGAAGCGGGTCCGCAACCGGGATGTCACGATCCGGATCACCAGCTACGCCGACCTGCTCAACGTGGTCAAGGTCTCGTCTCCCTGCGATGGGCACAGCAACCAATGCGTTGGCCACATCATCGACAAGAGCGAGCACCTGGACATCATGGAGGATATGGCCGCTGCCGTGCGGCGGATCGCCTTTGCGCCCGAGACCATAGCCCCGGCCAGCGAGTTCCGCAAGGTGTGCCATAATTGCGGCTGCGGCTGTTAGTCTGGCTCAACGTCAAAGATAATCCTGATTAGCGTTGATCTTCCGCTGCGATTTCAAACTGTCCCCTCTCCCTGAGGGAGAGGGGACAGGGTGAGGGGGAAAAGCCGGATTTTATTGCGCAGATTCCCCCCTCATCCGGCCTTCGGCCACCTTCTCCCTCAGGGAGAAGGGTTCAGCGGAAGATGGGGGCTAATCAGGAAGACAATTTTGTTGTATCCTTGGATATCTCCTTCATCTATGTCGAGTAATCAGGGTATTGATTTATTTTATGCATACTTATAACAATAAATATGACGTGTTGCTGGAAAAGATAGAAAGCCTGCTGGACAGGCTGGCGCCCGAAAGCGTTTCTGCTCCGGACTTCCAAAACTGCCTGGCTTTTCGCTGGGAGCGTGCGGGGGAGTCGGGCAGGCTGGCGCCGGTCAGCCATCCCCATATGTTCGATCTGGACGATCTGGTGGGAATCGACGATATCCGCGACGAGGTGGTCCGCAACACGACCCAGTTCATCCGGGGGCTGCCTGCCAACAACGTGCTGCTCTGGGGTGAGCGGGGGTGCGGCAAGTCGTCCCTGGTCAAGGGGCTGCTCAGGCCGTTCGGGCCCCATGGCCTGCGCATTATCGAGCTGAAGCGCTGGGACATCATGTCCCTGCCGCAGATTACCGCCCTGCTGCGGGATGCCCCATTCCGTTTCATCCTGTTCTGCGACGATCTCTCCTTTGACGAGGGTGAGGGTGATTTTCGGGCCCTCAAGACCCTGCTGGACGG
>DATBXI010000515.1:0-4433 GCA_036514355.1 Desulfuromonadaceae bacterium | reverse complement strand
GCCACGTGGAATGTTTACCGCAAACAGAAGGGGAGGCACGGCTGCTCGCCGTTGACGCGGTCAATGAAATAGGCGTGCTGGCAACCGCCTTCAATACCATGGTCGCCACCCTGGACAAGCAGCGGGACAAGATGGAGGAGTTGAACAACTCACTCGAAGAGCGGATCCTTGCCGCGGTCGCCGAACTCCGCCGCAAGGACCAGTTGTTGATCCAGCAGAGCCGCCAGGCCGCCATGGGTGAAATGATCAACAGCATCGCCCACCAATGGCGTCAACCGCTGAACAATGTGGGATTGATCGTGCAGAATCTGCTGTTCAGCTTTGAGTCCGGAACGCTCACCCAGGAAGAGATGAAGGCCGAGGTTGCCATGACCATGGAAACCATCCAGTTCATGTCGCGCACCATCGACGATTTTCGCAACTTTTTCCGTCAGGACAAGCAGAAGCGGACCTTTGTGATCGCCGACATACTGAACCTGACCATTGATTTCGTTTCCGCGGGTTTCAGGAACAGCAACATAACCGTGAATCTCGAAGTCATCGACCATATCAGCGCGCACGGCTATCCCAACGAGTACTCCCAGGTGCTGCTCAACATCCTCAACAATGCCAAGGATGTCCTTACCGAGCGTCGTGTGGATGAGCCTTACATCAGCGTCCGCCTGTTCAGCGACGATGGCCGGGCAATAGTGGCTATCAGCGACAATGGCGGCGGCATCGCCGAAGACGTCCTGTCCCGGATATTCGATCCCTACTTCAGCACCAAGGAACCGGGCAAGGGCACCGGCATCGGTCTGTACATGTCAAAGGTCATCATCGAGCAGAACATGGGAGGAAGCCTGTCCGCCCACAATGTCGATAACGGCGCCGAGTTCAGGATTGAGATCCTGTCGGCCGAAGCCTGACGCCGCACTTTCCGGGACCGATACCCGCCAGCCCCCAATTCCCCCAAGCCATTCATACATCCCCTGCCACCGTGTTGCTCCGTCTCATGCCCGTTCCCCGGTCTCGTGAAACACGTGGCTATCACCGTTTTCCCCGTACATCTGCTCGATCCGGTCCTTGTACTTCTCGTAGATCTGCTTGCGCCTGAACTTCAGGGTTGGGGTCAGTTCCCCTCCCTCGATGGAGAAATCACGGGGCAGGAGCACGAACCGCTTGATGGTCTCATAGGGAGCGAGGCGGCTGTTCACCCCGGCCACCCGCTG
Organism: Desulfuromonadaceae bacterium; assembly: GCA_036514355.1. Classification (GTDB taxonomy): domain Bacteria; phylum Desulfobacterota; class Desulfuromonadia; order Geobacterales; family Pseudopelobacteraceae; genus JACPFJ01. The sequence goes on along the minus strand of DATBXI010000515.1, from coordinate 3,225 downwards.
TTCCATGAGTTCCTCGATGGGCTCGTGCATGACCAGGTCTTCCATGTCGTAGTAGTTGACATGATGCGCACGGGCATACCCAATGAGCCGGTCGAAGTTGGGCACCAGGAGCGCGGTCAGGTACGGCTTGCGGTCGCCGTACACGAATGCCTGGGATATGTAGGTGTCCAGCTTCAGCGCGTTCTCCACCGCCTGGGGCGCGATGTTCTTGCCGCCGGCGGTGATGATCAGTTCCTTCTTGCGGTCGGTGATGTAGACGAAGCCCTCCTCCATGCGCCCCACATCGCCGGTCCTGAACCAGCCGTCCCGGCGCGCCCCGAGGGTCATCTCCGGCTCCCGGTAGTACCCCAGCATTACCTGCGGCCCGCGGATCAGGATCTCCCCGTCTGCATCGACCCTGATCTCGGTCTGCTCCAGCGGGGTGCCCACCGAACCGAAGCGCACCGCCTCCAGGGTATTGAGCGTCACCGCCGGGCTGGTCTCGGTCAGGCCGTACCCCTCCAGGATGGGGAGACCGATGATCCAGAAGAATTCGTTGATCCCCTTGTCCAGCGGCGCACCGCCGGAGCAGAAGAGGCGCATGTTGCCGCCGAACCGCGCCCGCAGGGTCCGGAAGACCAACAGGTCGGCAAGGGCGTATGCCAGGGAGGTCAGCAGCGGCGGCCTCTCACGCCGGATGTACGTAAGGTTCACGTAGCGCTTGCCGATGCTCAACGCCCGGTGGAACAGCCAGCGCTTGACGAACGGCATCAGGTGGACGGTCTCGAAAATGCGGGAATGGATCTTTTCGAACAGCCGGGGGACGCTGATCATGATGGTCGGCTTCACCTCCAGCATGTTCTCCGGCACCTTTTCGATGCTGTCGGCAAAGGCCAGCAGCGAACCGCACATGATGGTCATGTAGTATCCCGCAGTTCGTTCCAGGACATGGCTGAGGGGCAGAAAGCTGAGCACCGTTTCCCGGTCGGTCAGCACCGCCGCTTTCCGGGCGCTGTACTGGGCGTCGAAGAGGATATTGCGGTGGCTGAGCATGACACCCTTGGGCGTGCCGGTGGTGCCGGAGGTGTAGATGATGGTCATCAGGTCGCCGGAGTCGATCCGGTCGATCCCCGCCTCCAGGTCGCGCCGCTCCTCTGCGCCGACCGGTTCGTCGACCTCGGAAAGCTGCTGGAAGGTGCAGACCGGCAGTGAGGGGGTGCCCAGGAAACGCTCGAAGGAAACCACCTGCTCCACCAGGGGGATGGTCTCGCGTATCCTGAGCAGCTTGCTGTACTGGAACTTGGTGGAGACGAAGACGATCCGCGCCCCCGAGTGGTTGAGCACATACTCGATCTGTTCCGGGGTATTGGTGGCATAGATCGGTACCGTGACGGCGCCCGCGGCCACCACGCCCATATCGGCGATCACCCAGCCGGCGCGGTTCTCGGAGAGGATGGCGATCCTGTCCCCCGGCTGGACCCCGGACTTCCCCAGACCGCGCGTCACCATCAGCGCCCGCTGATAGAACTCGGCATAGCTCAGGATGACGTATTTCCCCTGCCTGCGGAACTTCAGGGCCGGCTTGTTCCCAAACCTGGCGGCGTTTTTTCGCAACATGTCGGGAACCGATGTGAACGGGATGTCGCCCATAAGCCACCACCAACTTTCATTGTTATTTTAGGGTCATGACAGCATGTTAACACACTTTTTAATGTGCTGTTCTAGTCATGACCCTTATTTTAAGTATACCACTGCAACTGCGGCTTCCTGACCGGTCCGCGGGCGTCGGCCGCCAACACCGGCCATGCCCTGTCCCGGATGGTCGCCTGCCTGCTGTGCGAATTCCATGATCTCAGCGACTATCGCGTTGACACGTCGCGTACAGCGGTGATACTTTTCCCCGGTATAGTTTCCCTCCGCCAAAGAGCAAGCTGCGGGTCCCGCACTATGATTGGAAACAAGGGGCGAGCAGGAACAGAGTTATGGGTTCCATGCCCTCCACGATCAGCGAGGACCGCCCTGGCGGTGCCGTAGGCCAGCCTTCTCCTCTGCTGTGACAATCTGCCAAAGGGACCATCATGAACGACCGTTTCTGGCGCCCCATCAGCATCGACTGCATCAATCCCGCCCTGTTTCCGAATGTGGCGTTGTACCTCAAGGGCAACGACAATTACGTCCTGTACAAGAATGAAGAGCGGCCGTTCACTGAAGACGACCGGCGGCGCCTGGAGCGGACCCTCACCGAGTTCCTCTATGTCAGGACCGGCGACCTGGAGGAGATCAACGCGTATCTGGAGAACAATCTCACCGAAATACTCGCCAGGGACGATCTCGACAGCATGGCCAAGGGGAGGATCCTCTACCAGACTTCGGTCAACTATGTGATCGACGTGTTTGAATCACCGGAAATCGCCGCCAATCTGGGGCGCAGCCGCAAGCTGATCCAACATATGATGCGCTACCTGACGACCGATGCCCATGCGCTGGAATCGCTCCAGTCCATTGTCGGCCACAATTTCTACATCTACACCCACAGCGTGCAGGTGACCGCCCTTAACCTGCTGCTCCATGAAAAACTGTTCAACGTGACGCCGGACGAGATGATCGACGTGGGGGTCGGCTCGATGCTGCATGATTTCGGCATGATCTTCATCACCGAAAAGGTGCTGGACAAACCGGATGCCCTCTCCGACGTGGAATACTACAAGGTGAAGCAGCACACGCAGAAGGGGTACGAATTCCTGAAACAGCACGGGTTTACCAGCGAGGTCGCCCTTACCATTGTCCGCCATCACCACGAACGGTACGACGGCAACGGGTATCCCAACGGCATCAGGGGAGACGACATCCCGCGCAGCGCACAGCTGTCGGCGCTCTGCGACGTCTACAGCGCCATGATTACCGAGCGGCCCTACCGCAAGGCGGTTACCCATGCCAAGGCGCTCGAAATGATGCGTGAAGACGCCAGAAGCGGGGCCTTCAACATGGAGTTGTTCTCCCGGTTCGAGCAGATCATAACCGCCCAAAAAGCGGCTTCGGCACCATAGCGCTCGTATATCGTCCCGGTAATATTGTTGACCCCGGCCATTTAATTTACGGAGTATCCCATGCACGCACCGCGATCAGCTCAACGGAGCGATGAAAAGATCAAACTCCATTCGCTCATGGAAATGGCGGCGTTGATAAACTCGTCCCTAGACCCGGCCGAGATCAAACGGCTCGCCGTGGAGACAGCCACCTGCTGCG
>DATBXI010000514.1:0-5624 GCA_036514355.1 Desulfuromonadaceae bacterium | reverse complement strand
GTTCGGCAGCAACGATTACAAGGCCACCATAACGGAACTGAAGCGCCTGGCCCACGAGCCGTTGCTCTAGCCCCCACCCTCATTCCCTCATCCTATCCTTCTCCCAGAGGGAGAGGGTGGCCAAAGGCCGGGTGAGGGGGGGAGGGAACTCGTTTTTTTAGAAATTGTGTTTGCCTGCGAATTGGAGTAGATTTACCCACCATGTCAGACAGCGTGCTCATCATCGATGACTCGGATGCGGTCCGGGAACGGATCATAAGGACACTGGAGTCCTTTGACCTCTTTGCCCGTTTCTACGAGGCCGAAGACGGTCTGGAGGGGTTCAAGAAACTGCTCTCCTCGCCGGTGGACATCATCCTGTGCGATCTGGAGATGCCGCGCATCGACGGTTTCAAATTCCTGAGCATGCTCAAGTCGCGCCCCGACCTGCAGGACGTGCCGGTGATCATGCTGACCGGCATGAACGAGCGTGAACTGAAGATCAAGGGGCTCGAACAGGGGGCCAGCGACTACATCACCAAGCCGTTCGACCCGGAGGAACTGGTGGCACGGGTCAAAGTGCACCTCAAGATCAAGCATCTGCAGGACGACCTGAAACGCTCCAACGAGCTCCTGCTGGAACTATCCAATACCGACCACCTGACCGGCCTGTTCAACCGCCGCTACCTCATGGAGGCGCTGGAGAAGGAACTTCAGCGCTGCATCCGCAAGGGGGGCTGCATGTCGCTGATTATCCTGGACATCGACCACTTCAAGCGGGTCAACGACACCCATGGCCACCTGCAGGGGGACGTGGTGCTGCAAAAGGTCGCCCTGAGCATGCAGAAGGAGTTGCGCAGCTACGATATCGCCGCCCGCTACGGCGGCGAGGAGTTCGTGGCCGTGCTGCCCGACTCCACCCATACGGAGGCCATGTTCGTGGCCGACCGGGTACGCCAGTCGATCCAGGGGATCAAATTCAGCGGCGCCCTGGCTCCGCTTGCCATCACGGTCAGCCTGGGGGTCGCCACCTTCCCGTCCGCCACCTGCGCCACGGTGGATGAATTCATCAAACTGGCCGACGACGCCCTGTACCAAGCCAAGGCCAACGGCCGCAACCGCGTGGAGTTCATCGCATAACCAAAGGAGTACTCCATACATGGAACTGACGCCCGAAGAACAATGCCTGATCGCCGAATTCAGAAAGCTGTCCCCTGCCGGCAGGGACGAGCTGTTGGCGTGCGCCGTCTCGCTGCTGCGCCGGGCCGGCTCCGAGCCAGACATGGAACCGGACGCCGCCCCGAACCAGTGCCGCTTGAAAGACGTCGAGCAACGGCCGGAGAGGGAAAAAACCCCCTTCTTCACCGAATAGCCCGCCCGGACCGCTCTGTATGACGCCACGCGCGACCGTTGCTGATGCTTGTCACATCAACTGGGGCGCAGTGGCGTTTTCATTTACCGGCCGGCCCCCTCTCTCTATCTCTCCCCCGGAAGGGGAGAGTACAGGATAGGGTGAGGGATGGGCCACCCTCTCCAACTGGGAGAGGGTGAAAAGTATACCTTCTCCCCCCAGGAGAAGGATAGGATGAGGGAAGGGCTCTGTCGCTGCCCGCAAAAAAATGTTTTCGAGGAATATAGATGACGCACATGAAACGTCTCACCTGCTACGCGCTTCTCGCCCTTGCCCTGATCATGTCCGCTGTCCGTCCGGCAGCGGCCGAGCCGTTCAAGAAGCTGGGCAAACCACCCATTTCGGAACGCTGGTTCGGCATCTATGTGGACAAGGAGCGGGTCGGCTTCTACCGCCAAACCATCGCCGAGACCCCCGAAGGATACCGAATGGAGGGGGACGGCAGCGTGCGCATGAACGTGATGGGCTTCTCCAAGGTCGCCTCGTACCGCGAAGTCTACTGGGTAGGTAAAAGCCTGACCCTGCGTTCCTTCGAGGTGGAGCAGACCATCAACGGTACCGTCTCCCGCCTCAAGGGTAATGTCAACGATACCGTCATGCGGGTCAAAAGCGAGAGCAACGGCAAGGTCACGGAGAAGCAGCTCAAGTTCAAGGGGGACATCTACCCCGGACCGGCCCTCAACCTCTACCCCATGATGCGGGATATGGTTGCCGGCCGGGCCTACAGGATCGTGACCTTTGACCCGGAAGAGGTCAAGCTCAAGGAGGTCACCATCACCGTGCTGGGCGAGGGGCGCTCCCCCGACGGCCACCTGGCGCTGAAGCTGCGCAACAACCTCTATCCCTTTGTCAACAACGACATCTGGATGGATGGCGCGGGCAACACCATCATGGAGACGGTGCGCGATGGACTGGTGACGACCAAGGCCGAGGACCCCAAGGCGCTGGGTGCCTTCGTGGGGAATGTGGCGCTGTCCAAGAAGGACCTGATCTATGATTTCAGTCTGGTGCGGGCCGAGCCCCCCATCAAGGATCTGAAACGGTTGACCGGCCTGGCGGTCGAGGTGAGCGGCTGGAACGACGACCTGCCGCTGCTGCAGGAGGGGGGACAGGCCGTGGAGAAGAGCGGTGCGGGCCGCATCATCGTCAGGACCGGCACCGCGCTGCCGGCAGCACCTGCGGCCACCGCAGCCGAGCCGCCGGAGGAGTATCTGAAGCCTGCCGACAAGATCGAATCCGATGCTCCGCAGATCGTGGCCAAAGCCAAGGAGCTGGCAGGCGATAAGAAGGATCGGGAGGAGGTCGTCCGGACCCTGGCCGCATGGACGGCCGACCGGCTTCGGGACACCGTGGATGACGGCGGCAGCGCCCTTGCTAGCTTCACCTCCCGCACCGGCAACTGCCAGACCCATGCCCGCCTGTACACTGCCCTGGCCCGTGCGGCCGGCATCCCCACCCGCTTTGTCTCGGGGCTGGTCTACCTGGAGGGCAGAGGGTTCCTGTATCACAGCTGGGCCGAAAGCCTCGTCGCGGGGCGGTGGGTCAGCGTCGATCCCACCTACAACCAGGTGCCCGCCGATCCGACCCACCTCAAGTTTTTTGAAGGGCACCGGCCGGATGACATGGCACCGATCATCGCCATCATCGGCAGGATCAAGATCGCCGTGCTGGACACGAAGTACAACTGAGTGCCGACATTGCACGATCAACAAGGGCAGAAGACCACCGTCTTCTGCCCTTTTCTGAATCACCTCGTGTCCCGTGCGGTTAGTCATGGGAAGTAATTCCGAGCTATTTTGGTTGCTGCCACGGCGCGGCGACGCAGGTGTAGCAGGGTCTACATCAAGGAGTCGCAACGCTGGCAGCGGCCAAAAGAGCCGGAAGTACGAGTAGGAACTAACCGCACGGGACACTAGCATCATTCATTGTAACCATTGACGGGGAACGCGCGTCTAATCCGGGGGCCGGCGAGGATCCCGGACCCATACCACGCATCAATCAGACATAAGGCGGAGAGATCATGACCACTCGTTCGAATCAGGTCCCCGAAGGCAACGACACGGCGGTGCCGCGCTCCGGCGGCATGCGCCGCCGGCGGCTCGCGCTAGGACTGGCCGCCCTGCTCGGCGGGATATGCGTCGTTGCCTGCACGAAACCCCAGGCCGCCAAGCAGGCCCAAAAAGGCGCTGCCCCGGCCATGCCGGTCATGGCGGCCCAAGCCAGAAAGGGGGACATGGGGGTCTATCTCACGGGACTCGGCTCTGTCACGCCGCTCAACACCGTTACGGTGAAGAGCCGCGTTGACGGGCAACTCATGGAGGTACGCTTCCGGGAGGGGCAGAACGTCAACCGCGGCGATCTGCTGGCCGTGATCGACCCCCGCCCGTTCCAGGTGCAGCTGACCCAGGCCGAGGGGCAGATGGCCCGGGACCGGGAACAGTTGAACAATGCCCGCCTCGACCTGGCGCGCTACAAGCAACTCTGGCAGCAGGACTCCATCCCCAAGCAGCAGTACGACACCCAGGAGGCGCTGGTACGCCAGCTCGAGGGCTCGGTCAAGGTGGACCAGGGGCAGATCGACAGCGCCAAGCTGCAACTGGTCTACTCGCGCATCACCGCACCCGTCAGCGGGCGGGTGGGGCTGCGCCAGGTGGACCCGGGCAACATCATCCACGCAACCGACGCCAACGGGTTGGTGGTGATCACCCAGTTGCAGCCGATTACGGTCATATTTCCCATCCCCGAGGACAACCTCCCCAAGCTGCTCGCCAAGATCAAATCCGGAGCCCGCCTGGCGGTGGACGCCTTCGATCGGGAGCAGAAACAGCGGCTGGCCGGCGGCACCCTGCTGACCATCGACAACCAGATCGACCCCGCAACCGGCACGGTCAAGCTCAAGGCGCTCTTTCCCAACACGGGCAACGAGCTGTTTCCCAACCAGTTCGTCAACGCCCGGCTCCTGCTGGAGACCGAACACGACGCCGTGGTGATCCCGTCGGCAGCCATCCAGCGCGGCAGCCAGGGCACCTTTGTCTACCTGGTGAAATCCGACAACACCGTGGCCATACGCCCGGTCACCCTGGGCGTCACCGAGGGTGACAACGTCTCCATCAGGGCGGGCCTCGCCATGGGTGAACAGGTGGTGGTGGAGGGCGCGGAACGGCTGCGGGACGGAAGCAAGGTGGAGATGCGGGACGGAAGCGGCGGACGGGGCAAAGGTCCGGCGGGTCCGAACGGCCAGGGCCAGGGTGCCCCGAAAGGTATGGGCACCCCCGGCGCTCAGAAGGCTCCGGGCAAAAATGGGGCTGGCAAGACTAACTCCCCCTGACCCCCTCTTATCAAAGAGGGGGAAAACACCCCATATCCCAACTCGCGTCCCTCCCCTTTGTCAAAGGGGAGGACAGGAGGGGTTAAGACAACCCATGAATGTCTCCCGTATCTTCATACTCCGGCCCGTGGCCACTACCCTGCTGATGATCGCCATCCTGCTGGCCGGCGCCGTGGCCTACAAGCAACTGCCGGTGGCGGCCCTGCCCCAGGTGGACTACCCCACCATCCAGGTGCGCACCTTCTACCCCGGCGCCAGCCCGGACGTCATGGCCACCTCGGTCACGGCCCCCCTGGAGCGGCAGTTCGGCCAGATGCCGGGGCTGACCCAGATGACCTCCACCAGCTCCAACGGCAGCTCGGTCATCACCCTCCAGTTCAGCCTGGAACTCTCCCTGGACGTGGCCGAGCAGGAGGTTCAGGCGGCCATCAACGCCGGCTCCACCTACCTCCCCCGTGACCTGCCCAACCCACCGGTCTACAGCAAGGTCAACCCGGCCGATACGCCGATCCTGACCCTGGCCCTCACCTCCGACTCCCTGCCGCTCCCCAAGGTGGAGGACCTGGCAGACACCCGCCTGGCCCAGAAGATCTCCCAGCTCCCCGGCGTCGGCCTGGTCAGCATCAGCGGCGGCCAGCGGCCGGCGGTGCGCATCCACGCCAACCCCACGGCCCTGGCCTCCTACGGACTGGGGCTGGAGGACCTGCGCAGCGCCATTGCGGCCGCCAACGTCAACCAGGCCAAGGGCGGCTTTGACGGCCCCTACCTGTCCTCGGTCATCGGCGCCAATGACCAGCTCTTCACCGGCAAGGAGTACCGGCCCCTCATCGTCTCCTTTGTCAACGGCGCCCCGGTCAGGCTCTCTGATGTGGCCGACGCCATCGACAGCGCCGAAAACGTCAAGCA
>DATBXI010000513.1:0-8503 GCA_036514355.1 Desulfuromonadaceae bacterium | reverse complement strand
GGACAGTCGCAGGGGTTACGGCACCGGCAGCCACCGCCAGCTCGCCGAACCTCTTCTGGAGTCCGAGGATATTCTGCATCTCCACGGCGCTCAGATCCGCCCGCTCAACCAGGATATCGCCCAGCCGCTTATAGTCCGGGTCCTGATCGGACTGGCCGCCGTCGTCCACCAGATCGATCTTCAGGTCGCACTCGTCCTCCACAAAGATGAAGACATCCTTGATGGCGTCGAGCCCTTGCGAGGTGGTCAGGATGATATCCCAGTACATGTAGCACTGTTCGGAGTTCAGGTCGTGCAGGAGCGGGATGGCGTCCGTGTGCGCCACCACATGGCTGGTGCCCAGTTCGCACAGTTCGGCGAGCAGGGCAGCGGGATTGGAGCCCATCAGGAATATGTCCGGTTGGGGTTTGAAACGGATGCGCCAGGTCTGCAGGTTTTCATCGGGCTCGGGGGGCCGGGCCTGCTCCGGGCGGGACAACTCTCCGGCCACGGCTGCGGGGGCGGGCACGAGGCGCCGGAGGCCGGCGATGATCGCCTCACCCTCGCTCCGATCAAGCACCTCGCCCGTAACCGAGGCATCCAGCATCGCCTTGATGGTGTCCCTGGCGCGCAGCGTCAGGTCGAGCAAGGGCTTACTGACCGCCAACCTGCCGTTGCGCACCAGGTCGAAGACCGTCTCCACCTCGTGGGTGAAAGCCGCGACCTCGTCAAAGCCGAACATGGCCCCCGACCCCTTGATGGTGTGCATGGCCCGGAACACCCGGCCGATCAGGTCGCTGTCATCAGGGGTCTCCTCCAGTTCGAGCAGCGAGGTCTCCAACTCTGCCAGCAATTCCCCGGCTTCTTCGCGATAGGTGGCAATGTGATGTTCGATCACGGCGTGCAGCCCTCCGGGAGGGAAATCAAATTCAGATACCAGAGCCACGCCTCCCGCAGTGGGGAGGGGCGGGCTTCATCACTGCTAACCCAGCACCTTCTTGACCACTGCGATCAACTGTTCGGGCTTGAAGGGCTTGACGATCCAACCGGTGGCCCCGGCGGCCTTGCCTTCACCCTTTTTTGAATCCTGGGACTCCGTGGTGAGCATGATGATCGGGATGAATTTGTTCAGCGCCCCGCCCCGTACCCCCTTGATCAGCCCGATGCCATCCAGGTTGGGCATATTGAGGTCGGTAATGAGCATATCGACCTTCTGGCTGGACAGTTTTGCCAGGGCGTCCTGGCCGTCAACCGCCTCGACGACGTCGTAGCCGTTCTGCTTGAGGGTGAATGTTACCATTTGCCGTACGCTGGCCGAATCATCGGCGGTCATAATCAGTTTTGCCATTAGCATGTTCCTCCAGACCAGATGCAGTGTTGATGGTTATCCCCTCGGCAAGGAGACGCCATGTGGGTGCCGCCGATGCCGATAGTACGCTTCTTCTTCATACAGTCCGGAAAAGCGCCTGCCCAGCGGAGGTGCCGACCGGAGGCCGCCGCGGTTTTGCAGGCAGAGCAGAACGTCTGCAACGCCGGTATATCCACATCCTCGAGTTGCCGCGCATCCAGCAGCACCTCCGGCGCCTCATTCAGGGCCTCTTCCAGCACCCGCCGGAGTTCGGCGACCGACTCGATATTCAGCACGCCGCCGAGGATGACGGTCGCTGTCGCGGCATCGGCTGACAGGCTTTTGGTGATCTGCTCGCTCATTGCACTCCTCCGGATGGTCCTCCTAGTCTATGGAACCCATTGATTCACTAAAAGAGGTCCACGTTGTCCCCGAACTCCGACTCCTCCGCGCCTTTCGCCTCCGGGGCCAGCAGGATCTGCTGCGCCGCCGGCGACCCTCCGCTCACGCCGCGGCTGCGCGCGATATGCTCGTGGATACGGCGCTCGCTCTGCATGGTATAGCGTTCCTCCATGTGGCGGAGGTTTTCCTTGAATTCGGTGCTGGCAGGCTCCAGATCACGCGCCCTGGCAACGATCCTGTCCAGCCCCCCCACGACATCGTCCGCCATGGTCGCCACCCGTTCGTGCACATCCATGCCGGAGGTGGCCCGTTCGATATCCTCGCTCAACAGCGCCACCCTGGAGCTCAGGCCGGAGAGCAGGTGCATGAGGTCGGCATTCATGCTGCCGAGTTCCGCCAGGATTCCGGACAATTCCTCTTCCATGACCGCGATGCGCGCTCCCAACTGCTCCGTCTCTTCCGTGGCCCCCTGAAACAGGTGCGCAGTGGACTGGTTGATCTGCAGCAGAGTCCGGGACACCGCATCGGTCTGCGTGATGGCATCCACCGACAGACGTTTGATGGCTTCGGCCAGGACCCCCAGGGCCGCCCCCTCACGTCCGGTATGGGCGGCCTTGATCTGCGAGTTCAGGGCTATCAGGTCGATCTCGGAGCCTATGTCCTCTATGTCCGTCACAAAGCCGGTCACCTCCTGCATCGTTGCGGCCACCCGCGCAAGGGTTGAGGCCATGTCGCGGTCGGATTGGGCGCAGGTGGCCAGGACTGACGTCACCGTCCCCATGCCCCGGCTGATGGCGTCCATGAAGGACCCCCCGGAAGAGTCGGCCACACCGGTGATGGAGCAGGTTTCCGAGGTCATCCGCACCAGTCTTCCGGCCACGTCCCGCAGGTTTGCCGCGATGGAGCGCACCGCTTCGCACAATTCCGACGCGGCGTGGCGCAGTTGCGCCGACTGCAGTTCACACACGTCCCCCGCTTCGACCACTAACCTGCGCCGGTCTTCAGGAGCCAGCCCTGCGCCCTCCGCAGTGCGGAGCTTGACGCTAAGACGTTCCAGCGCCTCGACGATATGCTCCACCTGCTGGCGGGTCATATCGTGCATCTGCATGGAAGCCACCACCTCGCTGATGTTGGCGGACACCTCCGCGGAAATGGCCGACACCAGGGAACCGAAGCTGCCGCAGCGGCCGTTGACGGACACCAGCTCTTCCAGACTGCGGCTGGAGCTGGCGAGCACGCCGCCCACCTCCCGGTCCTGGGCCGCCTCGCTGGTGCGGACGATCCGCAGGTTGTCGGTGATCATGCCTGCCAACAACTGGCGGTGCCCCAGGATGCTGGAGGATTTCTCGCTGACGAGCTGGGAAAGTTTTTCCACGTCCAGGGCCAGGGTCTGGAACCCGGCCCCCATTTCGCCCAGCCGGGAACTCTCGATCTTGGTCGAGATGCCCAGCATGCGGAGGGCCTTGGTCATCTTCTGGAACCCCTCCAGCGGCTCGGAAACCTGGCCCAGAAGCTCCAGGATACGCTCCAGCGTGCCGCAACTGTCGCGGCTCTGGCTGCGGGCGCTGGTCAGGTAGGCCTCCATGTCACCCATCATCTGCCGCAGATGGTCGATCAATGCATGCACCCGGTCGCCGGAGACCGACTCCACCAACCGGTTGGCCATGGCCGCGATCTCGGATGAGCGCTGGTAGAAATCCTGCATCTGCGAACCGATCTGCAGGAATTCGTCCTCCGTTGTGCCGGCCAATCTCCCGAGCGTGTCCCCGGCGGGCACGATGATCGACCGCCACTCCGCGATAACGGCGTCGTCCGCCGAACCTGTTCCAAAGGGTGTCATATCCATGGTCATAGATATCCTTGTCGTGCGATGCGGGTCACGGGACCAGCCCGAGTATGCGCAGCTCCCGCATCAGTTTTTGCTTGCTGATCGGCTTTACGATGTACGAAGTGGCCCCACCCTTGTAATAGGCCCGGACAACCGTCCGGGGGTCATCCAGCGCGGTGGTCATGATGACCTTTGCCTCCAGATGGGGAGGTACCCCGAGCGTCCGTTCAATCTCCCGGATGCTGCGCAGGGCCTCCTGGCCATCGATCCCCGGCATCATGATGTCCATGCAGATCAGGTCATAGGGACGCTTCCCCTCGTGAGCCAGGCGGAACGAGGTAACGGCCTCCTCGCCGTTCACCGCGATGTCGCAGTCAAAGGATGATGCCAGCAGTTCCTTGAGAACACGGCGGGATATGAAATCGTCCTCCACGATGAGACACTTCACAACGTCCCCTCCTTTTCACGCCAGATCAGCAGTCATGAGAACATGAAATCTGCTGCCCTCCCCCGGAGAGCTTTCCGCCCAGACCCGGGCGCCGAGCAACCGGGCAATGTGGCGGGCGATGCTCAGCCCCAGTCCGGTGCCGCCGAATTTCCTGGTCAGGGAGCCGTCCACCTGGATGAACGGGTCGAAAATACGCTCGAGCATGTCCGCGGGAATGCCGATGCCGCTGTCGCTCACGCAGAAATGCATGTCCGCGAATTGCCCGTCGCTTCGCTCCACCCACACATCCAGCTGCACGCCGCCCCGCTCGGTGAACTTGAGCGCATTGGCCAGCAGGATGTCCAGCAGTTGAGCCAACCGTTCGCCGTCGCACCGGATGGCACGGGGCGTCTCCGGGGCGATGTGGTCGTCGAACGCAATCCCTTTCCCGGCAAAACGGGGCCGGTACTCCCGCAGCAGCCTCCCCAGGGTATCCCAGGGATCCATGGCACCATGGCACACCGCGGGACCGTTGCCGGCGCAGCCGGAGGAGAAGGCAAGCAACTGGTTCACGAGTTCCACCATGTTGTCGGCGGCCTGCCGGGCCAGCAGGACAAACTCGCACTGGGCGCCGGAAAGACCGCTGTCCGCCAGAAGGTCGAGGCTGCCGATAACGCCGTTCATGGGGGTGCGCATCTCATGGGTGATGGTGGTCATGAACTCGCTCTTGTCGCTGGCAGCCTTCAGCAGCAACTCGCGGGTCGCCTCCAGTTGCGCCAGCGCCTGCTTGAGTTCATCGGTGCGCAACGCCACCGTTTCCTCCAGCTCGGCGCGGTAGCGCTTCTCCATGCGGCGCAGGCTGGAATGTTCGACCGCCCTGGTGACCACCTGATGCAGCTGGAAAAAATCAAACGGTTTGCGGATAAAGTCGAAGGCGCCGTTCGTGATGGCATCGACGGCGGTCTGCAACTGGGCAAATCCGGTCATGATGACCACCGGCACGTCCGGCAACCGCTGGTGGACCTTGGCCAGAAAGGTGAGGCCATCCTCCCCCGGCATCGTCACATCGGTGAGAATGGCATCCGGTTCGACCGTACCCAGCAGTTGATGGGCGGCCTCGGCGCTCTGGGCGGCGCTGACGCGGTTGCCGCTCTGCTCCAGGAACAGGCGCACCATCCCGAGAATGCTCTCTTCGTCGTCCACAACAAGGACATGCGGCATGTTCCCGGCACTCCGGGCAGCCATCCCCACCTGGTCCGTCATGTCGCCCCCCTGCGCCATTTACTTCAGATTGCAAACCTCCGGAAAACGACAATCCGGAGGTTCAGACGCCCTGCATCCCGGTCAGCGTTTGAAATCCTTGATGGTTGAGATGACGTAATCCCGCTGGCCGGCATCCTTTTGGTGGCAGCCGAAACAGGTCGTGGCCGGATCGAGGCCGCTCGGTTTGCCGTCCGCGCCATAGCCGGCGAACAGCCATCCCCCCGTACCGGCAGCCCGTTTATCCTTGCGCATCATCACGATCATGTTCTTGGCACCCTCTTCCGTGCCGGCGCTGCCGGCCTTGAAGGTGAAATATTCCACGACTATCGTGCTTCCCTCGGGAAAGCGGTTGGCGGCCTGATACCCCTTGACGGCCTTCTTGTCCGCATAGATATAGTGGATACCGTAAAACAGGGAGTTCTTATCGGTCACCAGCTTGCGTTCGCTCTTCAACCAGCCGGTGTAGTTTTTGGGAAGGGAGGGCGCGGATGACGCCAGCACGGGGGCACACAGTACGGCCACAACACCGGCACCACAAAGCCAGACAACAATATTCTTCATAAAAACAACGTCCTTTCAAAATTTAGTTTGTGTATACTACATTAATTAGAGGGTAAATGTCACGCATTTGAACTATCCCCCGGCATTTTTTTGACAGACTCTCCGGCCGACGGACAAATCACTACGCCGCATATCAGTTGACCTCACGGGAAGTTTGGTCTAAATTTAGATGCTCTTGAACGAGAGTAGCCACAACCATTTCACGAGTCCCACTGCCTCGTTCCGTGGGGGAGAACAGCATGCCCCGTCCCACCTGGGATCAGTACTTCATGGACATAACCCGCCTGGTGGCCACCCGATCCACCTGCCTGCGCCGCCAGGTGGGTGCCATCCTGGTCAAGGAGCGCAACATCCTGGCCACCGGCTACAACGGCGTTCCGTCAGGCATCACCCACTGTGATGTCGAGGGATGCCTGAGGGCGCGGCTCAACGTCCCCTCAGGCGAGCGCCACGAACTCTGTCGCGGCCTGCACGCCGAGCAGAATGCCATCATCCAGGCCGCCCGCCACGGGGTGAACATCGACGGCGCCACCCTCTACTGCACCACCATGCCATGCATCATCTGCACCAAGATGATCATCAACGCCGGCATTGCCCGGGTGGTCTACGGCGAGGGGTATACGGACGACCTGGCGCGGGAGATGATTCGTGAGGCAGCCATAACGGTGGAGCAGTTCTGCGGGGAAACGGAGGGCGCAACGACATGAAATGTCCTTTCTGCGGCAACCCCGACAGCAAGGTGGTGGATTCGCGTCCCGACAAGGGAGGTACCGCTATTCGGCGTAGGCGGGAATGCGAACAGTGCGCCCGGCGCTTCACCACCCACGAACGCATCGAGGAGATGCTGCCGCAGGTCTGCAAGAAGGACGGCCGCCGCGAACCGTTCGACCGCATGAAGATCATCGCCGGCATCAAGAAGGCATGCGAAAAGCGGCCGATCCCGGTGGAGGCCATCGAACGCATGGTGGACCGCCTGGAGACGCGGCTGCAGGAGTCGTCGGAAAAAGAGGTATCCACCACCGCCATCGGCGAATGGATCATGAAGGAGCTGCATGACATGGACGAGGTGGCCTATGTGCGCTTTGCCTCGGTATACCGCTCCTTCCGCGATATCAGCGAATTCATGCAGGAGTTGCAGGATCTGTTGAAGAAATGAAACAGCCCCTCCCCCTACCCCTCCCATAAAGGGAGGGGGGCTTCAATCCCCTCTCCCCTTGTGGGAGAGGGTTAGGGAGAGGGGGCGAAATTATAAGGACACTATGCCAGCCTCGGACATCACATACATGAGACGTGCCCTGACCCTGGCCCGCAAAGGCATCGGCCGAACAACACCCAACCCGGCCGTGGGCTGCGTCATTGTCAAGGACAACAGGATCGTGGGCGAAGGATGGCACAAAAAGGCCGGCACGCCCCATGCCGAGGTTCATGCCCTGGCCATGGCCGGGCCGGCGGCCCGCGGGGCCAACGTGTACGTGACCCTGGAGCCCTGCTGTCACGCCGGGCTTACCCCCCCCTGCACGGACGCATTGATCAGGGCGGGTGTCGGCAGGGTCGTCGCGGGCATGACCGATCCGAATCCCCGGGTGAACGGCGGCGGCCTGGGCGCGCTGCAACGGGCCGGCATCGATACCGTCAGTGGCGTGCTGGAGGAAGAGTGCCGGGCCATCAACCGTCCCTTCATCAAGCATATCACCAGCGGCCACCCCTTTGTGACCTACAAGTGCGCCATGACCCTGGACGGAAAGATCGCCACCGTAACCGGCGACTCCCGCTGGATCAGCAGCGAGGAGTCCCGGACCTACGTCCATCGGCTGCGTTCCCGCTGCGATGCAGTCATGGTGGGAGTTGACACCATCATCGCCGACAACCCCCAACTGACCGTGCGCCATGTCAAGGGGAGGAACCCGCTGCGGATCATCGTGGACAGCACCCTGCGCACGCCGGCCAGCGTCGGCGTTCTCAGCGGCCCGCTGGCCCGAATGACCATCATCGCCACCACGGAGGCGAACCCCCGTATCCACCGCCGCTACCAGCAGAGCGGCGCCACCGTGCTGACCTGCCGTGCCAGGGACGGCAGGGTCGATCTGGAGGACCTGTGGGCCAAACTGGGGAAGCGGGATATCCAGTCCATCCTCCTGGAAGGGGGGAGCCGGCTGGCCGGTGAGGCCCTCATGCAGGGACTGATCGATGAATGTGTCTTCTTCTATGCACCCAAGCTGATCGGCAGCGACGGTTTCCCCCCCTTTGCCATTAGCGGGGTGACGGCCATGGCGCAGGCCCTCCCCTTCACGGACCTGAAGGTGCAGCGCATGGGGAGCGACATCCTCGTCACGGCGCGCCCGGAGCGACCATGTTTACCGGCTTGATCGAGGATACGGGACGGGTGACCGCCTTCGAACGCCGGGGCGAGGCCGGTGTGCTGCGGGTTGAGACGGCCCTCCCGGTCGCGGAGATCGCCATCGGCGACTCGGTGGCGGTGAACGGCGCCTGCCTGACGGTAACCGCCGGCGGCAGCGGCTCGCTCTCCTTCGACGTGTCGCCGGAAACCATCAGCCGCGCCACCTCCCGTTCGTTCAGGACCGGGGCTCGCGTAAACCTGGAGCGGGCGCTCCGCCTGGGTGAGCGTCTGGGGGGCCATATAGTCACCGGCCACATCGACTGTCGGGGCAGGCTGGCACGGCTGGAGGCGGTTTCG
>DATBXI010000512.1:0-11063 GCA_036514355.1 Desulfuromonadaceae bacterium | reverse complement strand
TGCCCCGCCGTTCTTCATCTACTGAAACAGATTTTTGATGGCCTCCGCCGTCAGCGGGACCTCCGCCTGGGTCCCATCCGCCATGCGCTTGAATACCGCCCTCCCCGATGCCACCTCATTGCCGCCGATGACCACGCTGTAGCGCGCACCCAGCTTGTCGGCCCGGCGCATCTGGCTTTTCAGGCTCTTGGCCTCGTACTCCATCTCCACCCGCACCCCAAGACGCAGCAGGTCATGCATCAGGCAGAAGGCAAAGGCGCGCTCCTCCGCTCCCATGGTGGCGATGAACAGGTCCGGCAGACGCGCGAATTCCTGCTCACCCAGAAGGAGTGCCACCCGCTCCACTCCCATGGCAAAGCCGATCCCGGGGATGGCCGGGCCGCCCAGCTGGGAGATCAGTCCGTCGTAGCGCCCGCCGGCCGCCACGGCCGACTGGGAGCCCAACAGGCCGGTGACCATCTCGAAGGTGGTGCGGGTGTAGTAATCCAGGCCGCGCACCATGCGGGGATTGATGGCGTAGGGGGTCTCGGTCGAGGCGAGATAGCCCTGCACGGCGCTGAAGTGCTCGTCGCAGGCGGCGCAGAGGTGGTCCAGCACCGACGGCGCGCCGGCGGTGGCCTCCATGCAACGGGGCACCTTGCAGTCCAGGGTGCGCAGGGGATTGGTGGTGAATCGTCGCCGGCAATCCTCGCACAGCTCCTCCAGCTTCCCCTCCAGGAACGCCAGGAGGCTGGCGCGGTAGGCGGGCCGGCAATCGGGACACCCCAGGGAGTTGATCTGGAGCTGCGGCTCCGCCAGGCCGACCTCGCGGAAGAAGTCGACCAGCATGTTCAACACCTGGGCATCGGCCATCGGGTCGTGCGCGCCGGTTATCTCGGCGCCGATCTGGTGGAACTGACGGTAACGCCCCTTCTGGGGGCGCTCGTAGCGAAACATGGGGCCGAGGTAGTACAGCTTGGCCACGGGATCCTGGGCGTACAGCTTATGCTCGATAAAGGCCCGCATGACACCGGCAGTGCCCTCCGGACGCAGGGTGACGCTGTTCTCCCCCTTGTCGGTGAAGGTGTACATCTCCTTTTCGACGATATCGGTGGCATCACCGATGGAGCGACTGAACAGTTCTGTCTTCTCCATGACCGGCACACGGATCTCCGCGAAACCGTTCCGTTCGAACACCCGCCGGGCAGCCTGTTCGATGTGCTGCCATCTGCCCGATTCCTGGGGCAGGATATCGTTAAATCCTTTGATCGCCGTAATGGCCATTATGTTCCTCGTAGTGATGGGATTGCAGGGAATTTCAGGAGGGTGCCGAAAAGCGCTTGACGCAGTTTCTGCCGCTGTTCTTGCCGGCGTACATGGCCTTGTCGGCCATCTCCAACAGGTCCTGCTTCAATATGGTGTCCTCGGGGCAGCAGGAATACCCGATGCTGCACGTCAGGCGGAGATTGTACCCTTCCGACGCCAAAAAGACGTGGGACTCGACCAGCTTGCGGATGCGCTCGGCCACTATCCCGGCGGTCTTGCAGTTGGTCTCCACCAGAATGATCGTATATTCGTCGCCGCCGTAGCGGATGACCACATCCACCTCGCGGACCGATTTCTTGAGCAGCGCCCCCATCTCCCTGAGCACCTGGCTCCCCACCAGGTGGCCGTAGGTATCGTTGACCTGTTTGAAACTGTCCACATCCAGGAACAGCACGGAAAGTTGCGAGGCATACCGTTCGACCCGCTTCAGTTCGCGGTCCAGCGCCACCTCCAGATACCGGTAATTGTACAGGCCCGAGAGATCGTCGATGAAGAGCATATCCTTGGCCAGGGAATACGTTTCCGCATTCTCGAAGGCCAGCGTTGCCTGTTCCAGCAGGAAAAGGATGTTCTTCTTCTTGGGGCGAACATCGGGCAGGCGGCACTCTGCGTCGTTGAACAGCACGATGATCCCCTGAAGGGTATCCCTGCTGCGCACAAAGATCAGGTAGGCCTCTTTGATCCCCCCGTCCCCCTCAGCCAACGCTTCGGGAGCAGCGGGGAGGCGTACCCGGTTCATGAGGTGTTTGTGCGGCAGGTGCTTGAAGACGCATGCCAGCATGGCGTCCCGGTAATACGCCGCAGCACCGCTGCTCACCCCCTTAACCTCCTGGACATCCAGGCGACCGTCTTCCTGGAACACGCCGATGGCACGGCCCACGCCGACCTCGCGGGCAATGGTGTCCACCAGCAGGTGGTACACGCGACCCAGGTCGAGGCAACCGGCAATCGCCTGGCTGGCCTGGAACAGGTTGAGCATGTTCCTGAGCTCTTCGTTTTCATCCAGAAGCCGGCGCTGTTCCAGGCACTGGGCCACCGCGTGCCGGAATTCGTCCGGATTGACCGGTTTCACCAGATAATCACGGGCACCGTGTTTGAGGGCGAAGATGGCCGATTCCAGGTTGGCGTTACCGGTCACCATGATCACATCGATGGTGGGATCGCTCTCCCTGACCCGGGAAAGGACCTCCATGCCGCTGATGTCCGGCATGACCAAGTCGGTGATCACCAGGGCATAGGGCTGTTCCGCAACCATCCGCAGCCCTTCGAGACCGTCGGAGGCGCAATCCACCTCGTACCCCTCCCCTTTCAGCAGGTCGGAGAACACCTCCCGAAAAAACCGGTCATCCTCGATGATCAGAATCCTGTCCATCAATCACCCATTGCCGCCCGAGGGAATAGCCTTGTCTGATCTCTATTATCCTATTTGGGAGAGGTGTGTCAAACAGACTTTAGAATTTTCCCGGTCAGGGGGGCCACGGGGTGGAGATTACCCAGGCCCTGCCGTCGCTAACCACCTCTATGGTCCCGTCCCGGTCGGTTCGATAGATCCGTATGCCCCGCCGTGCCAGGAGGGCAAGGGTGGCGGGGGCGGGAAGCCCGAAGCTGTTGCCGCTGCCGGCCGAGATCAGGGCCGCCCGGGGTGCGACCCGGCTGAGAAACGCCTCGGAGGTGGAAAAACGGCTGCCATGATGCCCCACCTTGAGCACGACCGAGGCCAGCTCCGCCTTTTCCGACAACATCCGGTCCTCGGCCTCGAACCCGGCGTCGCCGGTGAACAACATGCTGAACGCGCCATAGGTCAGCCGGAACACCAGGGATTCATCGTTCATGCTCATTTCGTCACGCGGATACGAGTCCCGGGGAGCAGGTCCGGGCGACAGGACCGTCAGCAGGACGCCGCCGCCAAGACTGAGCCGGTCGCCGGCCGACAGGCGCCCGACCGGCACACCGTTGCCGCTCAGAGCGGCAAGCAGCCGCTCGTACTGCTCACCCATGCCGCCACGGACCGTTTCCCGGAACTCGCCGACGGCAACGGTGCGGGCCACAAAAGGGAGCCCCCCCAGATGATCCGGGTGGCTGTGGGTGAGGAGCAGGTGATCGATGCGCTCCACCCCCAGTCGGGACAAGGCCGGCCCCAGGGTACGCTCGCCGAAATCGCGGCCGGTGTCGTGCAGGTACCCTCCCCCGTCCACCAGCGTGACACTGCCGTCAGGTGCCCGGATCAGCAGAGCCTCCCCCTGTCCCACACTCAGCATGGTGATGTGCAGGCGCCCATCCTGCGGAGATGCGGCGGCCAGGTGGATACCTATGGCCGCCACGGGGAGCAGTGCGCAGAAGGCGATCTTCAGCCGCCGGCCGCGGATGAACGTCAGGCCGGACATGAACAGCAGGCATGCCAGCATATCCAGTCGGGTAATGGCGTGGCTCTGCACGAGCGGCATGTGATTGAACAGCGCGATCAGCCAGTTGGAGAGCACCACCAGTTTTCCGGCCAGCCAGAGCAGCAGGTGGGCCAGGGGCGGAAAGCATACGACGAACGGCAGGGCGCAGAACCCGGCCAGCACGGCGCCGTATCCCAGCAGGGGAACGATGAGGAAATTGGCCAGAATGCCGTTCAGGGAGGCCTGGTTGAAGTAGAAGAGCACCGGAACGGCCGTTGCCAGCGAGGCGGCGCAGGAGGCAGCGACGAACTGAAGCAGCGTGCGCAGCCATCCCCGGGAAATGGTAGTGCAGCGCTCCATGGCCGCGGGCACGAGGATCACGATGCCCCACAGCGCCAGGAAGGAGAGCTGGAACGAGACGTCGAACAGGCTGGGCGGATTGATGGCCAGCAACACCAGAGCCGAGAGGAGCAGGGCATCGACCGGGTCGGTCTCGCGCTCGGCGTACAGGGCCAGCACAAAGGCGACCAGCATGATGACCGAGCGGGCCGTGGCCGGTGCCGTGCCGGTCAGCACGAGGTACAGCACCATGGCCGGCAGAGAAAGGAGCAGCACCAGGCGGCGCAGGTTGAACCGGAGAGCCAGCCACTCGGAGCGGGTGGCGACGAAGAGGCTGATCTGGACGATGAAAAAGGCGATGATCGCCACATGAAAGCCGGAGATGGAGAGGATGTGGTTGACCCCGGCCCTGGTGTAGGCCGCGTTCAACTGTTCGGGAATCCGTTTCTGGTCGCCGATCAGCAGGGCCGCCAGCACCGACGACACCTCGGGCTCCGGCTGCGACAACCGGATGAACTCCCCCAGGCGTCGGGCCGCCAGGTCGATCCGGCGCAGAGGCGACGCCTCGGCCGCCGCCCGCATCAGCACGATCTCGTCCGCAGTCGCCACCCTGCCGAGGGCGCTGATCCCCTGGAACGCCAGATGGCGGGGATAATCGAATTCTCCGGGAAGGCCGAGGCGACGGGGCAGCACGATGCGCGTGGCCAGGCGGATCCGGTCACCACGGGCCAGGGGGGTATCTCCGCTGGAAACGGATACCAGCAGGTTACCCTGGGCGGGAACAGCGACTCCTGACCTGATCACCGTTTCCAACCTCATGGCAAAACTGCTCCCTGCGGAGGTAGCCACGGGGCGGGACAGCACGATCCCCTCGACAATGACCGGGACTGGGCCGGCATACTGCTGAATGGCATACGGTGAAACCGGGGGTGTTTTCCATGGCGTGAGGGCATACACGCCCCAGATGAAGAAAAACAGGGCGGTGAATACGCCGACAACCAACCGGCCGCGGAGGAGGCAGGACAGGGCCAGGCAGCACAGGGCTGCGACCACGGCGGAGAGCGGCAGCCGCATGCCGCCCACATCGCTGAGGGAGAGTCCGGCGACCAGTGCCGACAACGGTATGAGCAACGGGCGTTCCCGAAGCACCCGCCTACCCTTTTACGAGGTGTTGCTCACGGTTGCACATGGCGTCTCCGGTGCAGAGGGATCGCGGGCGCACGGCATTCCCCAACGGCGCGGCGGCGCGGCGTCCCGGAAAAATTAGGCCTGCGGATATATACCATAGTCGATGGTACTTGAAAACCGATCAATTGAATGCTACATATCAACTTGCTGATACATGTGGACTTCCTAACTGCAACGAGAAAGAGACTCGGACACATGAGTGCATATTCAGCCAGCGACAGGGACGACGGGCTCCACGCCGAATCGGAACTGAGAAAGTTCTATCAGGCTGCGGAACAGAGCCCGAGCCAGCTCGTCATTTCCGACCCCAATGGTGTAATCGAATATGCGAACCCCCGTTTCTGCGAGGTGACCGGATTTTCCCGCGAGGAGATCATAGGCCAGACGCCCCGCCTCTTCAAATCGGGGAAGATGTCAACCGCCTTTTACCAGAGGCTGTGGGAAACCCTGCGCAGCGGCAACGAATGGCAGGGGGAGTTTCTCAACCGGCGCCGGGACGGCTCGCTGTACTGGGAGCGGGCATCCATCGCCCCCATCAAGGATAGCGACGGGACCATCACGCACTTCGTGAAGGTCGCCGAGGACGTCACCGAACAGAAACGGTCGGAGGAGAGCCAGCAGCGCAGCCTCAAACTGAGCGAGGCCATCACGGCGGCCAACCTGAGTTTCATCGAAACCGGCAACCTCAACCAGATGGCGGCCGTCCTGCTCGACAGCTGCATGACCATCACCAATTCACCCTTCGGGATGCTGTACGAACTGCTTCCCAACGGCAACGCAGAAATCCTCGCCCTTTCACTGGTTTCATTCGACCCCATATCCGAAGAACCCGTTTTCCGCGACATTCAGTACGACATTCGGCGCCACGGACATTACGAGATGCAGCGCCATCCCTCCATCTACTTCGCACCCGTGAACGACGGGACGACCGTGGTCATGAACTCGCCCGGCGACAACATGCGGCATGAATGCGACTGTCCGCTCTGCACGCCGGCATTGAAGACCTTTGTCGGCATTCCGCTCAAGATCGGCACCAGCATCATCGGCATGCTCGGATTGGCGAACCGCGACGGCGGGTATCAGAAGGATGATATCCAGGAGATGGAGAATTACGGCCAAACCTGTGCTCTGGCCATTGCCAGCGCCAAGGCGGAACTGGACCGCAAACAGGCCAGGGAGCAGCTGCGCCAGGCCCAGAAGATGGAGGCCATCGGCCAGTTGGCTGGCGGCATCGCCCACGACTTCAACAATCTGCTCACGGTCATCAACGGCTACAGCACCCTGTTGCTCCAAAAAATTAAGGGCAATGACCAGATGCGCAAAGAGGCCGAACAGATTCTCAACGCCGGAGAGCGGGCCTCGACCCTGATCAGGCAGTTGCTGGCCTTTGGGCGCAGACAGATGCTCGAACCGCGGCTTCTGAACATCAACAGCCTCATCGCAGGCCTGCACAAGATCCTCTGCCGCCTGATCGGCGAGAACATCACCCTATCCACCCAACTGGCCGTGGATGTGGGCATGGTCAAGGCAGACCCCAGCCAGATCGAACAGATCATCATGAACCTGGTCATCAATGCCCGCGACGCCCTGGAGCGGGGGGGTACCATCACCGTCGAAACCGCCAACTGCCGCTTGGATGAGGCGTTTGTCCGCAAGAACGGCGGCTCCGTTGCAGGAGACTATGTCATGATCGCGGTGCGTGATACGGGCATGGGCATGTCGGAAGAGGTGATCGGCCGGATATTCGAGCCGTTTTTCACCACCAAGGAGCAGGGGTACGGCACCGGCCTCGGGCTGGCGACGGTCTACGGCATTGTCAAACAGAGCAACGGCTATATCCAGGTGCAGAGCGAAGTGGGCATGGGCACGGAGTTCCGCGTGTACCTGCCGCGGGTGGCCGAGGCGGGGCATCACGTCATGGCCGGCGATGTGCTGCCGCAGCGGGTGGAACAGAGCACCAACACGGGACTGATACTGATCGTGGAGGACGAGCGGGCCGTGCTCGACCTGTCCGCCATCACCCTCAGTACCCACGGTTACGGCGTTCTCACCGCCCCGGGTCCGGAGGAAGCGCTCAAACTGTTCGATCGATTCAGCGAAAAGATCGACCTGCTGCTGACGGATGTCATGATGCCCGGCATGTCGGGACCGGACATGGCGCGGATCATGCTGGGGAAACGTCCCGACCTGAAGGTGGTGTTCATGTCGGGCTATACGGACGAAAAACTCCGGGCCTCGGATTTTTCCGAAGAGGGGCTTACATTTATCATGAAGCCTTTCAACCCCGCCAGCCTGGTCAGCCTGATCAGCGACAACATCCGCCGCCCCAACGGGACGGCCTCCTCGGGGACACTCCATGAATGAACACATCCTGATAGTCGACGATGAAGAGATGATCAGAGACCTGCTCTCCTCGGCCCTTCTCCAGGAAGGCTACAGCTGCCTCCAGGCTGCCAACGTGGACGCCGCCTTCGGTATCCTGGGAGAGCACCCGGTGGACTTGGTGATCTCCGACATCATGATGCCCGGCAGAAGCGGCGTCGATCTCCTCAGGGACCTGAAAAGCGTGGATCCCGACATCGCCGTGCTGATGATCACCGGGCTTTCCGACATGAACACCGCGCTGGAATGCATCCACCTGGGGGCGGACGACTATATCACCAAGCCGTTCGGCATCAGCAGGGTTATGCTGACGGTCAAGAACCTGATCGAGAAACGGTGCCTGGCCATTGAGAAGAAGAACTACCAGACCAGCCTGGAATTCAAGGTCATGGAGCAGACCGAACAAATCCGCCGCACCATGCACGAACTGCACAGCGCCTACGACAGCACCCTCACGGCGCTCGTCAAGGCGCTGGATGCCCGGGAAAAGGAAGTGGGCTCCCATTCGGAGCGGGTGATGAACTTCTCCACCTTCATGGCCGCCAAGCTGGGCATCAAGGGCAATGAACTGGAACAGCTGGCCAAGGGAGCGCTGCTCCACGATATCGGCAAGATCGGCATCTCCGACAACATCCTGCTCAAGCCGGGCAAACTGGACGAGGCCGAGTGGGTCGAGATGCGCCGTCATCCCCAGATCGGCTATGCCATCATGTCGGAGATCAAATTCCTCAAGGGCCCGGCCGAGATCATCCTGACCCACCACGAACGCTTCGACGGCACCGGCTATCCCAAGCAGCTCAAGGGTGACAAGATCCCCATCGGCTCCCGCATCTTCGGGCTGGTGGACACGCTGGACGCCATGACCTCGGATCGCCCCTACCGCAGGGCGCTCCCTTTCGAGGCGGTAACCGGCGAGGTCAGGAAGTACCGCGGCAGCCAGTTCGACCCCGAAATCACCGACCTGTTTCTCTCCATTCCCCGCAACCAGTGGGAGGAGTGCGCGGGAAAACGGTTCATCTGATCACGGCTTCTGCCGCCACGGCAGTACCAGCGGGCATTCAGGGGAAGCCGCAGAGTTATAGATGTCTTAGGGACCGTACCTATTTACGTTCCTGCCTGAAGAAAACCCGCCACAAACCGTCGGACCTCGGGCATAAATCCCCGAAAATCCTCATGCAGTCCCGCATAATGCCGCTCCAGCTCCGCCTCCCCGCCCGCCAGCGGATTGGGGCGCCTCACCCGCCGCGTCGCCATGCGCACCAGGGCCCGCCCAATCCCGTCCACCTCGCGGTAGGAAGGGATAAGCTCCCCGAAGATCACCGGGACCACCTGCCGCATCTGTTCCGGCAAAAAGCGCCCATTGGCCTCCACCATCCCCCGTGCCCGCCGCAGGTAGGCGTCAAAAGGCTCAGGCGACCATTGATCCCATCCGGCTGCCAGGAAATGGTCGTAGAACAGGTCCACCAGCACGCCGCGCCAGAGTCCGTAGCGGGGATCGATGCGTGTCCTGCTCTGCATGAAAAGGGGATGATTCTGGGCAAAGGAATCGATCCGGCGGTGCAGTTCGATGCCGGTTCTGATAGGGGGCGGATAGTCGTCGCCTATCCGCCCCTTGACGAAATCGCCCATGAGATTGCCGGTCAGAATGTCCGGATCGTCGCCGGAGAGGTGGAGGTGGAAGAGAAAATTCAAGCCTTATCCCGCCGCTCCAGGAACATCTTGATCAAATCGATGGGCACCGGAAAGATGGTGGTGGAGTTCTTCTCGGCAGCAACCTCCGTGAGGGTCTGCAGGTAGCGCAGCTGAAGGGCGGTCGGCTCGGCAGCCAGCACCGTTGCGGCCTGGGCCAGTTTCTCCGATGCCTGGAGCTCCCCTTCGGCGTGGATCACCTTGGCGCGACGCTCGCGCTCCGCCTCGGCCTGACGGGCGATGGCCCGCTGCATCTCCTGGGGCAGGTCGATGTTCTTCACCTCCACGGTGGCGACCTTCACCCCCCACGGCCCGGTATGGCGGTCCAGGATCTCCTGCAGTTCCTGGTTGATCTTCTCCCGGTTGGCCAAGAGTTCGTCCAGGTCCACCTGCCCCAGCACGCTGCGCAGAGTGGTCTGGGACAGCTGGCTGGTGGCGTAGAGGTAGTTCTCCACCTCAACGATCGCCTTCTGGGGCTCCATGACCCGGAAGTAGATGACCGCCGAGACCTTGACCGTCACGTTGTCGTGGGTGATCACGTCCTGGGGGGGCACATCCATGGCAACGGTGCGGAGCGTCACCCGCACCAGCCGGTCAACGCCGGGGATGATGAAGAACAGGCCCGGTCCCCGCACCCCGGCCAGCCGCCCCAGCCGAAACAATACGCCGCGCTCGTACTCCGGCAGTATGCGCACCGCGCTGGCGACGAACATGGCGAACAGGATGAAGACAAAGGCAAACGGCACGTAATTGAAGATGTTGAACATGGTATCCTCCGTGGGGTTACGGACGGCGAATCCCGTCCCTATGATATCTTTTTCACCTTGAGCCGCATCCCCTCCACCGCCTCCACCACCACGCTGCTGCCCGCGGCAATCGGTTCGTCGCTCCAGGCGTCCCAATACTCGCCACGCACGAACACCTTGCCATGGGCGGTGATCTCCCCCTCGGCGCGCCCATCCTGGCCGATCAGGCCTTCACGGCCCGTGGTCGGCCGCTGGCGGTGGATGCGCAGCGCCTTGGCAACGGCAAAGACGAAGAACCCGGTCGTGGCCAGCACCGTTACCACAATTATGCTCCAGGAGACTCGCAGGTAAGGCTCCGGCGATTCGAACAGCATGAGCGATCCCAATACCATGGCTACCACCCCTCCCAGCGTCAGCATACCGTGGGAAACGACCTTTATCTCGGCAATGAACAGGATCAGCGCCAGGAGGATCAGGAGCACCCCGGCGTAATTGACGGGCAGGGTCTGAAAGGCGAAAAGGGCCAGGATCAGCGCTATGCCGCCGATCACGCCGGGCAGGACAGCGCCGGGCGTGGAGAGTTCGAAGAAGAGCCCGAGCATGCCCAGCATCATCAGGACATAGGCCACGTCGGGGTTGCTGATGGTGTTGAGGATCCGTTCCACGGTCCCCATCTTCGCCGGGACCACCTGGGCGTCGGCCAGCCGCAGAACCGTCTCCCGTCCGTCGCGGCTGATCCGGCGCCCTTCCAGTTGCCGCAGCAGGTCTGCCCGGTCGCGGGCAATGATGTCGATGACATGGCCGGCCAACGCCTTGTCGGCGCTCAGGGAGATGCTGTCGCGCACCATGCTGCGCGCCAGGGACTCGTTCCGCCCGCGCTTGCGGGCGATCCCCTCGACGTAGGCCTCGGCGTCGTTGACCACCTTCTCCTCCATGGTTTTGTCGGCTTTTTCGCCGATGGTTACCGGATGGGCCGCACCGATATTGGTACCGGGCGCCATGGCAGCAATATCCGCGGCCAGGGTTATGA
>DATBXI010000511.1:0-5817 GCA_036514355.1 Desulfuromonadaceae bacterium | reverse complement strand
TCCTCGAAGGCAACCCGGTCGGCCAGGCCGTTCAGTTCGGCATTGCGGCCGGCCTGGGCCACGGCCCGGGCCGAAATATCGATCCCCAGGGACGACGCGGCGCCGAAGGACCCGGCATGCACTGCCCAACTGCCGGCATAGCAGAAGCAGTCCAACACCGTACGCCCCTGGCAGATGCCCCGCAGCAGCAGGTGGTTCTCCTTCTGGTCCAGGAACCCCCCGGTCTTCTGGCCGCTGCGCAGGTCCACCAGAAAGCGCAGGCCGTTCTCCTCCATCTCCACCAGATCCGGGATCTCGCCGTACAGCACTGCAACCGATTCCTCCAACCCCTCCAGACTGCGCACTCCCACGTCGTTGCGGGCAATGATCCCCTGCGGCGCAAACACCCGCTGCAGCGCCTCCAGCAGCAGGTCACGCCTATGCTCCATGCCGGCCGAGAGGATCTGGATCGACAGAACGTCGCCGTACGCGTCCACCACCAGTCCGGGCAGGAAGTCGCTTTCGCCGTACACTGCGCGGAATGTCCGCAAGCCGGGGTAGATGGCGCGGCGATGGGCCAGGGCGGCCAGCAGCCGCTGTTCGTAGAACTCGACGCAGTCGATGTCCGTCCGCGTACGCGACAGCAGGCGGAAAGCGATCAGGGAATGGGGGTTGTAATAGCCGGTACCCATGTAGCTGCCGCCGGCGTCCACCAGTTCGGCAGCCACGCCCGTCTCCCGCTCTCCCCGGACCGAGGCGATCTCGTTGCTGAAGACCCAGGGGTGGCCGGCTTTGATGCGTTTATCCTCGTTTTTTTTCAGGGTAATGGTAAGCATGGTGATGTCCTGCTGTGGAGAGATTCGTTAGTCGTGGGGAGCGCAACGTCAGCGCCGGCGAAACAGGTCGCCCAGGAGCGCTTCGGCAATGGTCAGGCGCTCGGGGAAGCCCTGGGCATCGGACTGGGAGAGAAACAGGGCATTGACTGCCACCAGCAGGGCATTGAGCCGGTCAATGTCGATCACGGCGGTGCCGGGGAGGGACTCGCACTGTTCCAGGTTGAGCGGGCAGCAGTCCACGTGCTGCTCGTCGTTTTCCGTGTACATGATGGGGAGGCCATGGGTGCGGCAGATGATCGGACGAGCTGCATAGAGCAGGCAGCGGTGATGTTCCAGCAACGGACAGCGCTCGGCAGAGGCGTGTTCGGCAACGTGGTCGCGAATGGCGGCGGCCTGTTCGGCCGGCATGCTGTCGAGCGCCGCCGCAAGGGCGGCCGCTTCCACCGGAAAGAGCGTCACGGCCGTGCAGCAACTGCTGCACCCTTCCGAACAGGTGATATGCTCGCGCAGCGCCGCCTCGATCCCATGACACAGGGCATCGATCCTGTCCACCAGTTGGCGATAATTCTCCAGCACGTCATCCATTGATTTCATATACTACAATTCATTGCATAATAAAAGTATCTAATTAATCCGGGACCGCGAAGCGGACACAGTTGCATGGCCGTGTAAAATGTAGTAGATAGGATGGGCGCATGCGCAGACATTCCCTTGCGATCGGAACCGTATGAAATTCCAGCCCATCAAACCGAAGAAGGTCTCATCCCAGATCGCCGACCAGATCCGCGCCTCCATTCTGGCCGGTGAATTCTCCCCCGGCGACAAGCTCCCGCCGGAACGGGAGCTGGCAGAGATGTTCGGGGTCTCGCGCCCTTCGGTGCGGGAGGCGATCAACATCCTGGCCGCCGCCGGGTTGGTGAAGGCATACCAGGGTGGTGGGACCGTGGTAATGTCGCTGGTGGAAACAACGGCCGGCAATCCGCTTACCGAATTGATCCGCAATGAGCAGGAACGGGCTCTGGATGTGATCGAGGTACGCAAGGGGATGGAGTCCTGGACCGCTTTTTATGCGGCCCAGCGGGCCTTGCCCGATGACGTGCGCCGGCTGGAGGAACTGGTGGCGGGGATGGAGCGCAATCTCAACGGCCTCAAGCCCTCCGAGGACCTGGACGCCAACTTCCATATCGTGATTGCCCGCGCCACCCACAACATAGTCTGGCAGCACTTGATGCAGACCCTTTTCGACGCCATGAAGGAGTTCCAGCAAAGTGTCTGGCGGGCGGTCTACCTCACCCGCGAGGACCACCATCTGCTCTTCGAGCATCACCGCAGCATCCTGGACGCCATACGCGCGAAAGACGCCGAGGGAGCGCGGGACGCCATGTACCGCCATCTTACCTTTGCCGAGCAACGCAGCACCGCCTACATCACGCACCAATCCCCTGAATGAGCGGCAGTCCCGCCTTCCCACCACAAAAGTATCCAACAAACATAGTCACGATTGGCACAACGAAGTGCCTTCCCGCAGAAGGAGGTCTCTGAGACGGGACCGGGCTGTTGATGCCCGTATGGCGGAGGCAGTGACGGGAACTGATCTAGTGCGACCCGATGCGGAACTTTTGCGCCATGCGCTTGCGATAGTCTACTATCTCTTTCCGGAGTGACGACAGTTTCGCCATCCTCTCATCGATCTTGTTGATGTGCAGGTCCAGGATCTCGACCAGCCGCGGGATCATGTTTTCCGTCTGCTTTGCCTCGCCGTAGACAGCATAGAGGTCCTGCATCTCCTTGATCGTCAGCCCCAGCTCTTTCAGTTTCATGATGAACCTGATGCGCCGTGCATAATAGGGAGTATAGCCGCGGTTGGCGCCATCGGCGCGTTCCGCCGCTTCGATGATGCCCACCTCCTCCCAATAGCGCAACGTCCTGGTCGTCAGTCCCAACTCTTTAGCCAACTCGCCGATCGATACGATTTCCTCGTTTTCCTTGTTGTTATCCATGAAACTCCCTTTGAAAAATTTCAATTTTTTTAAGCCCCATCCGCAGTTTTGTCAATATGTTTGTAGCCGGCCGGGCTGAGGCCGAAGGCACAATTAGGATACGGACAAACAGCATCCCATAGCCTGGTACTGCGGAAAAACCTGCAGTTTCCGCGCATTGCCAACAACATCATATAAAATTGTTTTATTTTTGCTTGACATGCACGTAAACGATATAATATATCTCAAGCCATGGCGAGATAAAAATGAGGCGCATCCCAACCATACTAATTTCAGATGATTTTTTTCGCAGCAACCGCTCAGCAGCCACTTCATGCTGAGCAGAGTAATTCGCCGGACACGTAAAAGTAATATGTTCCCCCCTCCAGGGCTGCCGTGTGCAACCAAGGGGCAACCGAACAGAGCGCACGGGAAATACGGCGATAGCAATGGGCAACAAAATGTCTGGCCCGGTTTTCCGTTTTACAGAGCAACAAATTTATTCCATACATTTCAACATATTAAAACTCACAGCTCAGAGCAGAACGTATATATCGACAAAATATCGTATTTCATAAAACAAAGGTTTATGTTCCAACCCCATCCGGAATAGCCAGCGACAGAGAGAACCCACAGCAAACAAAAGGAGGTGCGTTATGGCGGGAAAGTCGTACAACTGGAGTGAGGTGGCGCAAAACC
Source organism: Desulfuromonadaceae bacterium (assembly GCA_036514355.1). Classification (GTDB taxonomy): domain Bacteria; phylum Desulfobacterota; class Desulfuromonadia; order Geobacterales; family Pseudopelobacteraceae; genus JACPFJ01. The sequence continues at coordinate 2,324 of DATBXI010000511.1, read as the reverse complement.
CCAAGTATCTTGAGTTGAAGCGAAAAAAGCGAGTATTCCTGTTCAGCTGGTGGATCGGGGCGTCGATCTACTACTTCCTGTTGCCGATCTTCTCCGGTTACTTCCCAGACCTGTTCAAGATCAAACTGATCGGGGTCATCAACTTCGGTTACCTGTTCATCCTGTCGCAGTATGTCATGACCTTCTTTGTGGCCGCCTATTACACCAAGGTGGCCAACAATGAATTCGACCGGTTGACCGAAGAACTCGTCAAAGAAATCCATTAAAGGAGAGGATCAATGCTTATCAAGACCCTGTTGGCAACGACGCTCACCCTGCTTTTGACTACCGTCGGGTTCACGGCCGAACCGGCAAAATCCGCTCCTCAGACAACGCCGGCCACCATTAGCGGCGCCCCTACCACTGCTCAGACGCCGGCAGCGGCATCGCCTGCCGCCAGCCAAGCCGTCAAAGCCCCTGATGCGGCCAAACCTGCGGCAGCACCGGCTGCACCCGCTGCTCCGACAAACATCAAGCCCAACCGCGCTATCACCATCACCATGTTCCTGGCCATCATCGGCATCACCCTGTGTGTGGTGGTCTGGGCCGCCAAGCATACCTCATCGGCCTCGGACTTCTACGCCGCCGGCGGCGGCATCACCGGCCTCCAGAATGGGTGGGCTATTGCCGGCGACTACATGTCGGCCGCTTCGTTCCTGGGCATGTCCGGCCTCATATCCCTGTACGGCATCGACGGCTTCATGTATGCGGTCGGACCGGCATTCTCCTTCATCGTCATCCTGCTTGTCATAGCCGAGCCATGCCGCAACGCCGGCAAGTACACCCTGGGCGACATCCTCTCCTTCCGCACCACGCAAAAACCGGTTCGGGCGGTGGCTGCCCTCTCCACCGTCACGGTTTCACTCTTCTATCTCATAGCCCAGATGGTGGGTGCCGGCAAGTTGATGCAGGTGCTTCTGGACATCCCCTACAAGGTATCGGTCATCGGCGTCGGCATCCTGATGGTGGCCTATGTGGCATTCGGCGGCATGAAGGCCACCACCTGGGTGCAGATCATCAAGGCCGCGCTGCTCATGAGCGGTACCGTCCTGCTTGCCCTGCTGGTCATGGTCAAGGCGGGTCTGAACCCGATCGGCTTCTTCGCCGACATCGTCAACAACCAGCTTATCCAGGATCACGTGCGCATGAACGTGCTCAAGGATGCCGTGGCAAAACCGGGCTTCGACTATGGCCAGCGCTTCCTTGAGCCGGGACTATTCCTGAAAAACCCCATGGATCAGATATCTCTCGGCATTGCATGGGCCCTGGGCGCAGCCGGTCTTCCCCATATCCTGATGCGTTTCTTTACGGTCCCCAGCGCCAAGGAGGCACGTAAATCCATCGTCATCGCCCTGTTCATCAACGGCAGCTTCTTCTTCCTGATCAACCTGATCGGCTTCGGCGCGGCCCTCTACCTGACCCCACAACTGATCAGCAAGGTAGACAAGGGGGGCAACATGGCCACCCTGCTCCTGGCCCAGCATCTGGGCGGCGGAGCCGGCTCAGTCGGCGGCGACCTCTTCCTGGCCTTCATCTGCGCCGTGGCCTTCGCCACCATTCTGGCGGTGGTCTCCGGCCTGGTGCTGGCCGCCTCGGCCGCCATTGCCCATGACATCTACGTCAACATCATCAAGGACGGCAAGGCCGATCAAAACACCCAGGTCCGGGTCGCCCGCATCACATCGCTGTTCGTGGGCATTGCCGCCATCGTCATGGGACTGGCGGCCGAGAAGGAGAACGTGGTGGCCCTGGTGGCCCTGGCCTTTGCCGTAGCCGCCTCGGGCAACTTCCCGGCGGTCATGCTTTCCCTGTTCTGGCGCCGTTTCAACACCGCCGGCGTAATCTCGGCCCTCCTGGTGGGCACCATCTCGGCCCTGGTCCTCTGCCTGATTTCGCCGGTCATGACCTATCCCCAGAAGATCGCCGACGACGCCAAGAAGGTCATCGTGGCCCTTGAGAAGAAGCAGGCCGAAGGTGTTGTCCTGGCCGAGAAAGATCTGAAGGCCCTGGACAAGGCCCGGGTGGACTTCAGCAAGAACGACGGCGGCACCTCCATGGTCGGCCTCAAGGCTCCCATCTTCCCGCTCAGGAACCCGGGTATCGTTTCCGCACCCCTGGGGCTGATCGCCGCAATCCTGGGCACGCTCCTGTTCCGTGACAAACGGGCCGAAGAGATGTTCGACGAGATCGAGGTGCGGCAGATTACCGGCCTGGGCATATCAAAGGCCAGCGACCACTAAATGAAGTTCCCCTTCCCCCAGCGGGGGAGGACGGGAGGGGGGAGG
>DATBXI010000510.1:0-7169 GCA_036514355.1 Desulfuromonadaceae bacterium | reverse complement strand
CGAGGTGGGGTGCGTCGATTACCTGACCAAGCCGATCTCCCCTTCGATCGCCCTGGCCCGGGTCAAGACCCACCTCGCGCTGCGACAGGCGCGCCAAGAGCTCGAGGAGTGGAACAGCAACCTCAAGGGACGGGTGATGGGACTATCGTCGCTGGTTGCCGGAAAGGCCCAGGAACTTGCCACGGTTCACGCGACGGTGGGGGAGGCCCGCGAGGAATGGCTGGCTTTGCTGGTGCGGCTGCTGGACATGCTGGATGTCGAGCTGCCGGGGCACGCCAGCCGGGTCGCCGCATTGGCGGTCGAGGTCGCCCGGCACCTGCATTGCCACCCGGCGCAAGTCGAGACCATACGGCTTGCGGCACAGCTGCACGACATTGGAAAGCTGGGGATGGATCACCATCTGACCGCGCAGGCTCCGGAGGCGCTGCCAGAGCATCAGAGGAAGATCTACCAGACCCATGCCGTGCGGGGCCAGTTCCTGCTGAGCCAGTTCGACTGGCTGAAGGAGGCGGGAGTCATCATCAGGCATCACCATGAAGAGGTGAACGGCTCGGGAATGCCCGACCATCTCGTCGGCAGCGAGATCCCGCTCGGGTCGCGCATCATCGCCATCGCCGACTATCTGGACAGAACCACCAATCATGCCAAGGACGGCACCATGTTCTATACGGCATTCCGGAAGGTCAAGATGCTCGCCGGGCGCTGTTTCGACAAGGAGCTGATCGGGCTTTTCGAGGAGATCGCCCCCCGGATACTGGAGCGCCCCAGGCTGAGCATCGACCAGAAGGAGTTCATCCCCCTGCGCGAGCTTTCGCAGGGCTGCGTAATGTACGACGACCTGTACAGCGGTTCGCGCATCGTGCTGGCTGAACGGGGTGAAGAGGTTTCCGAAAAGCACATGGAGCTGATTCGGCGCGCCCTCGAGATCGACCCGCCGGCGTCGAGGGAGATCCTGATCGGCAAGAGATAGGCTCAGGGGGATGCCGCAGGGGGATGCTCGGAGGAGGCCCGGGAAGGACCAGAACCTCGGCTGTGGAGACGGTGCTGACGAAGGTATCTTGCTTTCCCGAGGGAAACAGTGAAGCTGCTGAATACCCCAGCTTCTTTCGCAGACCTTTCGCAGCAGGTAGAACTTGCTTTGTGGAGCGAGGCGTTCATGCCGGCCTTTGACGGGACCGCAATTGGAGGAACCTCCACGGAGTTCCTAGCCGACTTCTGTCATCTTGTGGACCGTCTTCTCAACGATCAGGCTTTCCACGGCGGCGACGTAGTTCCTGAAATGGACAGAAGTCAGATGATGTTCCAGACAGGCCTGGGTCTTCCAGTTCTCATAGAAGAGGAACACTGCGGGATCGTCGTTGTCCTGGTGCAACCGGTACTCCATGCACCCCTCCTCCTGCCTCGTCGGCGGAATCATCTTGAGAAGTTCGGCCTTGACCGCTCCGACGGCGTCCTTCTTGGCCACAATCTTCGCCACTACCGTTACTTTTGACATGCATTTTCCTCCAGCACAGGAATGTATATTCAGGTCAGTTGCTCATACGCCGCTACTCGATCCGACTCCGTCAACTGTCGAGCATCTCCCTGATCCGCTTCAATAGCTCCCGGGGACGAACCGGTTTGGCGATCAGTTCGATACCCTCTTCCAACCCGCCCCGATCCTGGAGGATGTTGGCCGTGTAGCCGCTGGTGAACAGGATATGCGCCCCCGGCCGGAGTTGCCTGATCTTCAATCCGGCCTCCCGGCCGTTCATCTGGGGCATGATCATGTCCATCAACACCAGATCGATCTCGTCCTTTGCCCGCTCGAAAGCGCCGACAGCTTCCAGACCGTTTTCCGCAACGATCACGCGGTATCCCGCATCCGTAAGGATGTCTTCCGCAAGGTGCCTTACGGCCGGCTCGTCCTCCACCACCAGAATGGTCTCGTTACCACCCCTAGCTGGGGTTGACGCCTCGGCCTGCCCCCTTTCGGCCGGCTCTGCGGCGAACAGAGGCAGGTAGATCCTGAAGGTCGTACCCCTGCCGGGTTCGCTGTAGACATTGATGTGGCCGTTGTGCTGCTTGACGATTCCGTAGATGATCGCCATGCCCAGTCCGGTCCCCTTCCCGGTCTCCTTGGTGGTGAAAAAAGGCTCGAATATTCTCACCCGGATGGCTTCGTCCATTCCCACACCGGTATCTGAAACGGTCAGCAGGGCGTAACGGCCGGGCGCGCCGAAGCCGTGGGCATTGATGAATTCCTGGTCCATCTCCTGCACCCCGACTTCGATGGTCAGGGTGCCGCCGCCGGGCATGGCGTCACGTGCATTTGTAGCCAGGTTGATCAGCGCCAGCTCGATCTGGTTGTTGTCGGCCAGGATCGTGACCGGCTGGCCGCACAGGGAGGGGAGGAGCTGGATATCCTCGCCGATGATCCTCTTCAGGAACCTGGCAACATTTTCCACGATAGCGTTGAGATCGACGGTGCGGGCTTCCATCGCCTCCTTGCGGCTGAACAGGAGCAGGCTGCGGGTCAGTTGCGCGGCGCGTTCGGCGGCGAGCATGACCTGGTCGACTTGGTGGGCCTGGGTTGAGCCGGGTTCCATCCTGGCCCTGATCATGGAACAGTAGCCCGCGATTACCGTCAGGATGTTGTTGAAGTCGTGGGCCACCCCGCCGGCCAGCTGGCCAACCGCCTCCATTTTCTGCGATTGCCGCAGTTGCCCTTCCAGGTGGCGCTGATCGGTGATATCCCTGTTAACCCCGATCATCCTGATCGGCGTGCCGTCCCGGTCTCTGATGACAACGGCCACCGCCTTGATATCCCTGACAGCGCCCTCCGGTTTCAGGATGCGAAATTCCAGGTCCAGTTCTGTAGTATCCGCCAGAGCCGCTGCCAGTTGAGCAACGACCTGCTCTCTGCATTCCGGGTGGAGCCGCGCCCGCCACACCTCCGGATCATATCCGGTCTCGTCATGGTCAACCCCGTACAACTCGGACATCTGTTCATCCCAGATCATCCTGTCCGATTGCAGGTCCCAGTCCCAGACCCCCAGATGTTCGGAGGCCATGGCCAGCTTGAGCCGCTGTGCGGTCTCGCGCAGTTGCTGTTCGCGCTGGTTGACGGCATCGGCCATCTGCCGGAGGTCCTCGCCCAACTGGTTGTACTCGAAGATGGTACTGCTGGGCAGGTGCCCGGCCTCTTCGCCGGCCGCCACCCTGCGGGCGTAGGCAGCCAGATCCTCGAAACGGCTCGCAGACTTCCGCGACAGGTACAGAGCCAGGTAAAGTCCCAGCAGAACGGCCGAAGACAGCCCCATGGCCATGATGCCGTACGTGGTCCGGACCGGGCGGTAGGCGGCTTCCACCGGCTGTGCGACCAGCACATGCCAGTTCATCAGCGGAATTCTGGCGATGCTCCCCACCATCCCGCGCCCCTCCAGGTCGAACGTACCGAAGGCCTCCGTACCGGACACCAGCGACCCGGCCACCAGACCGATGCTTTTCAGGTTCATCTCCTGGGCCGTATAGCGCCCGTTCTGGTCGGCTATGACCTGGCCCCGGCGGTCCATGACAAAAACCGTCTGCCCCTCCCCCGTCACGATCGACTTCAGATATTCCGTCAGGTTTGCCAGGTCTATTTCTCCCACAACGATGTCCTCACCCGAGGGGATCGCCAGGGCAACGGTCAGCCGGCCTGCGACAAGGGAGAGAAAGGTGTCCGACCAGGCTGCGCCCCCTTTCTGCCGAACCTGCTGCACCAGACTGTTGCGTGAAAGGTCTATTCCGACCAGGTCCTTGTGTCCGGTACTGTTGCCGTTGCCGCGGGGCAGGCCGAGCCCCCTGATCTTCCCGCTGCGATCGACGATGTAGATGGATCTGAGCGAGATGGAAGCATCGGCATGACTGTCCAGAAGCTGATGGAGCCGATCAGGATCTTTGATGGTGTCGAGGGGAAGCGAGGCGATGGCATGTATTTCGGCATAGGAGGAGGCAAGATAGCCGTTCACCTGGGAGGTAATCGCCGCCGCCAATTGGCGCTGGTGGTTTTCGACCTCGCTGTTGAACTGTGGAGACAGCCGCACGACCGCCAGGACGATTACCAGAAGAAACGGCAACAGCGCGGTGACGGCAAACTGCCTGGAAAGGATATGTTTCAGCGTTTTTCCGGCCATGTCAGTCCAGGGTCACGAACCTGCCGTTGCGGATAAGGGTGAGATAGCTCTTCCGGTCCGCATCGCCGAAACGGTCCAGGACGATCGGTTGCTGTACCCCCTGAAACGTGCTCGTGGCAATGATGTACTCCTTGAGGCTCTGGCCGTGACTGCGCTTGGCAAACGCCTCCAGGGCAACAATAGTTGCGTCGTACCCCGCAACCCCGGCGAAACCGGGTTCCTGGCCAAACCGCTTGAGATAGGATTCGTGGAAGCGGGCATAGCGGGGGCTGCTGTCCGACCTGTTCAGGAATTGTGCCGCCACGACCCCGTCCGCCGCCGGTCCGGCCAGCTCGATGAACCGTTCCGTGGAACCCCATTCAGTCACGGCCACACCAACACCCTTGTTCAGCTTGCGCAGTTGCTGGCATATCATGGCGGCATCCACGGCATTGGCGATGATCAGCACCAGATCAGGGCGGGATTTCAGCATCTCCGCGGCCAGGTCGGTGAACACCGGCTCCCCCGCGGAACGGTAGGTCATGGTGGCAGCGATGCTTCCCCCCCTGCCCTCAAAGGCCGTACGGAACCCCTTGAACCAGTCCTCGCTGTAGGACCTGTTGTCCAGATCATAGATGACGGCAACCCTGCGGTGTCCCACTTTATCGAACTGATACACGGCATTCTTTTCAGAATACTCTTTTGTGGTCGAAATCACCCGCAGGAAGTTGTCGTCCATGCCGGACAGTTCGGTGGTGGTCACGGTGGGGCTGATCAGCAGGGTCTTGGAACCGTTGACCAGGGGAACGGCCACCACGGCCATGCTGCTGGTCATGGGGCCGATGACTACTTCGAATGAATTGGAAACAAAATCGGCAATCGACCGCTTCAGGGCCTCCGGGTTCTGCTGGTCGTCGCGTACCACCAGCTCCACCTGCCTGCCCCCTATGCCGCCTGCCGCATTCGCCTCCTCCACGGCCAGCATGGCGCCGTTTCTGCCGGCCACCCCCAGATCGGCCACACGTCCGGTAAGACCGCCGACAAACCCGATCCTGACCGGCTCCTTCTTCTGACAGCCGGTAAGCGGCAGTAGTGCACATACGCCAGCCACAACCAGGGTAAGAATGAGTGCTCTCATATCCGCTCCGTATCTCGATTGTTATGAGGGCTCATGACCGATTCGGAGGCTGGATCCCATCCAGCCCGTTAACCTGCCTTATTTGGGCGACAATATACATGAAATGTGCAGCAAATATAAATAAAATTCGAACATATCACCATGAGCGTTTCGCCGATATGCCGGAGATCGACCCCATTGACAAAAGGGTACACACCTGGTCAAAAGGGATCAGCCCGCCATGCCCGCCAGACACACTCCCCCAATCCGCACTGCAACAAAAACCTCCTGATTTCAAACGATTACCACACAGAAAGCACGCAACGCCCATTGGGCACATCAATTGCTGTATACGCAACGCTTTAACCAAAAGCGCCGGGTACGGCCCACTGCCCGGCCAACTTTTTCATAGGGAAGGGAGTAGCTGTATGGGAATGTCACGCAGGCAGTTCCTGCAAGGAGGGGCGCTGGCAGCAGCCGGGGTGGCCCTCACCGGCACGCCGGGCGAGGCCAATGCCGATGCCCCGCACACACGCATCAAGGGAGTTAAGGCCTCCACAACCATCTGCCCCTACTGTGCGGTGGGGTGCGGCCTGATCGTCCACACCAAGGACGGCAGGATCGTCAACATCGAAGGAGACCCGCAGCACCCCATCAATCAGGGGTCGCTCTGCTCCAAGGGGAGTTCGCTCTTCCAGGTGGCGGTCAATGAGCGCCGCCTTCAGAAGGTCATGTACCGGGCGCCCGGCTCCGACCGGTTCGAGGAAAAATCATGGGACTGGGCACTGGACCGCATTGCCCGGCGCATGAAGGATACCCGGGACACGACCTTCAAGGCCAGCGAGCTGAACAAGAAGGACAACAAGGAATACGCGGTGAACCGCACCGACGGCATGGCCTTTTTCGGCGGGGCCGGACTGGACAACGAGGAGTGCTACCTCTGGTCCAAGTTTGCCCGCGCCATGGGGGTCGGACAACTGGAACACCAGGCCCGATTATGACACTCCGCCACAGTCGCCGGTCTGGCGGCTTCGTTCGGTCGTGGTGCCATGACCAATCACTGGATTGACCTGAAGAACAGCGATGCCATCCTCATCATCGGCTGCAACCCGGCCGAGAATCACCCGATCTCGTTCAAATGGATCGAAAAAGCCATGGATGACGGCGCCAAGCTGGCCGTCGTGGATCCGCGCTACACCCGCAGCGCCTCCAAGGCGGACATCTACGCCCAGATCCGGCCCGGCACCGATATCGCCTTCCTGGGGGGGCTGATCAACTACGCCCTGCAGAACAACCTGATCCACGGGGAGTATGTCCGGGAATACACCAACGCCGCATTCATCGTGAATGAGAAGTTCGATTTCAGCGATGGCCTGTTCTGCGCCTTCGACGACCAGGAAAAGAGTTATGACCTGAAATCCTGGGCCTATGCGGTCGATGGGGCCGGGACGCCCCGGCGCGATCCCTCGCTCAAGGATCCGCACAGCGTTTACCAACTGCTCAAGAAGCACTATGCGCGCTACGACGTGGACACGGTCTGCTCCATCACCGGCACAAAGAAAGAGGATTACCTCAAGGTGGCCCAAGCCTTCTGCGCCACAGGCCGGGCCGACAAGGCCGGCACCATCCTCTACGCAATGGGCATCACCCAGTCCACCCACGGCACCCAGAACGTGCGCGCCGTGGCCATGCTCCAGATGCTCCTGGGCAACATCGGCATCGCCGGCGGCGGGGTCAACGCCCTGCGGGGCGAGTCCAACGTCCAGGGGTCGTCGGACTACGGCCTGCTGTTCCACCTGCTCCCCGGCTACCTCAAATCGCCGGAGTTCGACAACGTGGACCTGAAGGCCTACAACGAGAAGTGGACCCCCAAGAGCAAGGACAAGAAGAGCGCCAACTGGTGGGGCAACACCCCA
>DATBXI010000509.1:0-2816 GCA_036514355.1 Desulfuromonadaceae bacterium | reverse complement strand
CCCCATCATCCTCCTGAACGCCATCGGCGCTCCACTGGCCGCTATGTTCAACATCGAGCAGAACTACGGCTGCTACAACATCATCGATTATTACGCCGACGGCAGAGCTACGGTGAAGCTGCTGAACGGGTGAGGGGCACGCCATGAGACCACGAGGCCCGAAGACCGTCACCCTCCCCAGCGCCGCAGAGGCCGCCGCGCTTGTCAAGCGCATGCGCGGCGAGGTGGAGGACAACACCAATTACCGGATGAAATCCATCCGTATCCACGGCCCCATCTGCGCCAAGTGCGGCCGCGAGTTCGACCAGGCCAACCTGTACCTGCTCACCGTGCACCACAAGGACGGCAACCACCACAACAACCCGCCCGACGGCAGCAACTGGGAAAACCTCTGCCAGCACTGCCATGAGGACGAGCACTCCCGCGGCCTGCTGGGCGACTATCTCAGCAAATAGGCGACACCGGATCCCCGGACAACAGACACAAAAAAGCCCGCTCGCAGCGGGCTTTTTTGTGCAATCTGTGAGTTCTGGTCACTTCTTTTGCGGCCAGTAGCTCCCCCCCACCAGGGTAGCGGTGATGCTGCCGATCTTGACCTTGGACTTCATCAGCACCGGGAGGCGGCGGTCGTCGTCCGTAAGCCAGATGAACATGTCGCCGGTGCGGGCGAAGATCCCCTCTGACTTCAGGATCGGCTTGATCACCACGGTCTTGAACTTACCCAGCGGCGTCTCGATCTCCTCACGGCGCAGCACCTTCACTTCCGTGTTCCACAGCTTCTTGCAATCGAAGATGTCGATGTAATAGGAGTTCCCCTCCTGCAACGATACGGTGCGGAAGAAATAGAAGCTGGACAGGGTATCGTAGGTCCTAGGGGTGATCTTATGGGTGGTTTCGCTCTTCTTCAGGAGGTCTTTGGTGTTCACCTCCAGCTTTTGCCGGTCGAAATTCGCCTCCTTGTGGAAGCGGGTCCCCCCTTCGCGGATACGTTCGCGGTACTGGCGCGGAACCCCTATGAAATTGGGCTGTGCGGTTTCCACCAGGATGGATTCGATACGGTCGTCCACCGGAAAGAAGAGCTTCAGCCAGGCTGCCGACCGGGCCGTGGAGACGATGTGCAGCTCGTCCCCCTCCATGGTTGCCTCCTGCACCGCCCTGCCAGCCGTAATGCCGGCGTAGGAGATCTCGAACTCCAGACGCTCCGGAAGGGGAAAGGCCGCGGCAGACGCTGCCCACACGAGCGACATCAGCAGGCAGATAATCCCGCGTTCCACTGTCTTACGCATCTTCACCATCTCCATTCCCTGTACGATTCATCCTTCATCCACCCTGTTACGCCTGACCGCCGGCCGGCGCGCTCTCAAAGGCGGCCCGCGCCTTGTGCATCTCCTCCATCTCCCGCAGCTTGTCTCCCAACCAGGCGTGGAAGACCCGGGCATTCTCGTAATTCATCATCACGCCGGTATCGATGAAACGCACCATGCTCTTGTTCAGGTCCGCAGGTTCCACGCTGGTCTCCCTGCCGATGGCGCCGTCGGGGGTGATCTCGTGGGTAATCGCTTCGGGCAACCCCTGGCGTTCCAGATAGAAATGGATCACCATTTCGCCGCGGGGAGAGAACCCTCCCTGGGCGCCGTTGACATAGGTGGGATTGTAGCCGTAGTTGAACAGGTACTTGAAGGTGAGTTCGGGTTTCTTGTGGCTCATCGCGCATCTCCTTGCATTCGTGATCTATCTTTCACATACCACACTCCGGGGTAATGGGGGAAAGAAATTCTTGCAAAATTGCCGGGGCAGCCGTATGAACTGGAATGCTCGTAATGTGAACATGGTGACCATCATGCCCGAGGCATCCGCACCCTCACTGTTCGTCCATGCACCCGGCGAGTACCTCCGGTACCGGGTCGTGGGACAGGGGCCGCACCACATCGTGCTGCTGCACGGTTTCGCGGCCTCGCTGCACACCTGGGACGATCTCGCCCCCCTCTTTCCGGCCACGGAGTTCACGCTCCACCTCCTGGACCTGGCGGGTCACGGCCACTCGTCCAAGCTGCCCGACGGCGACTATTCCGCCCTGCACAATGCCCGGATCACCACGGCGTACATCCGTTCGCGGCAACTGACCGACGTCACCCTCATGGGGCACTCCTTCGGCGGCGCAGTGGCCCTGTTCACGGCGCTCGGCTGCCCGGAAGCAAGGCGCCTGATCCTGATCGGCGCGCCCGGTTTCCCCCAGCGGGTCCCCCCGTTCATGCGGATCCTCGGCCTGCCGTTCATCGGCCCCCTGCTGATGGGTGCGGTTCCGGCCGGCACGATCGCCCGCACCGCCCTGAAACGGGCGTTCTACCGCCATGAGCTGATCACCGAACAGCTGGTGGAGCGCTACGCCGCCGGTTACCGCTGCCAAGGAGCCTCAACGGCCCTGTCGCGCACGGTGCGCCAGATCCTCCCCCCCAATGCCGCGCAACTCGTGGCGGGGTACGCCGATCTCGCCATCCCGGTGCTGCTCATGTGGGGGGAGCACGACCGGATCGTCAGGCCGTGGCAGGGGGAGCGCCTGCACCGGGAACTGCCCGATGCGCGGCTGGTCATCATCCCCGGCTGCGGGCACAACCCCCACGAGGAGCGACCCCGGGAGACCTTCGCCCTTATCCGGAGGTTTCTCTCCGCATGCGGCGTTGACATCCGGTAGCACACCTGCTAGAAAGGCTCCATTTCATTCTCTTTGAGGAGGAACACGATGAAACATCGCCTTGCCAGCATCGCCATGACCGTTGTGACACTGCTGCTCGCCGCAAGCTTTGCCATTGCCGCCG
>DATBXI010000508.1:0-8363 GCA_036514355.1 Desulfuromonadaceae bacterium | reverse complement strand
CTTCGTATAAACCAGCCCCTCCTTTCGATGTGGAGTTCCTCTGGAAAATGCGACTGTTGTCGGGGGTAATCCCGCGGTTTGGCTGCCAAGGCAGCGTGCCGGTTGTTTCCTGGTATGGAGAACGGATTCGGACAAGCGCAGGTATTTCCGTTGAGGTGGAGTCAGCGCCCGGTCAAGTGTATGGATTGATTGGGGTGGGCTGAGAGCCGGTGCAATGTGTAGCAGATTTTATAAGAGATGGTTGTTAAATATAGGCTAATAATTGATTGTAATTGTGTCGTTGAGTTTGCTGTCGTGCAACGGACGTCATGATAGCGGTCGGCTGATTGTTTGTTCAAACAAGGCGTGATGCGATGTTGAGCATTTGAACAGGTCATAATACGTCGTATTATTTTGTTGGGCCGTAGTGCGGCCGTAACCGTATCTTTGCATGATCGTCGCACACGGAAGTACCCATGCTGTGCTAAATACGTAAACCCAATGAAACCCTTCCTGTTCATCAACCCCCTGTCCGGCAGCTATGCCCGTAAACGGGTAAACACGGTGCTTACGCGCCTGAAAATAGCCGGCCTGTCGCCGACCGTTTTTTCGGCATCCACACCCGCGGAGATCTCTTCCTACTGCCGCCAGATCAACGAGACCGACGATGCGCCCCTGGTAATAGTCGCAGGGGGTGACGGGACGTTCAACGCGGTAGTCAACGGCCTCCGGCCCGGCACCGCCACCCTTGCGGTCCTTCCCCTGGGGACCTCCAACGTGCTGGCCGCCGAGCTGGGCATCAAATCGGTGAAAGCCGGCATCAAACGCATCGTTAAGGGAAACACGCGGCCGCTCTCCCTGGGGGTGCTGGAGCTTGAGCAGGAGAGCCGGCGCTTTATCCTCATGGCCGGCATCGGGCTGGACGGGAGCGTGGTCAGGGACGTATGGCCCCTGGGGAAGCGGCTGCTGAAGCAAGGTGCCTATGCGCTTTCCGCAGTTGTCAGCGCCTTCAGGTGGGATCGGAGCATGATCGAGGTCATCACCGCGGATCGGCAGCTGGAATGTCACAGCGTCATCGTCTGCAGCGCCTCGCGCTACGGCGGCGACTTCATCATCGCCCCGGAAGGGGATGTGTTCTCACCGGAACTCACGGCGGTCTGCATCCGAAAGAACAAACGGCAGAGTTATGTGCGGCTGGCATATGAGCTGTTTCGGGGAAAGGCGGATATCAGCAGCGAGCTCGTCCGCATTCCGGCCGACGGGCTGGAGATCCGCGGTACCAAGCCGATCCAGATAGATGGAGACTTTGTCGGCTACAGCCCGGCCCGGATCACGACCGTACATGATTTTGCCAGGATCATCGTCTGATCCGCGCCGTCGCGGCGTTGTCCGCGCCATCCTCACTGCGGCGGTGCTGCTGCTCCTGCCGTTGCCTGCCCTTGCGTCCCCCCTTGCGATCAGTATTCAGGCTCCCGCGGCCCTGCTCGCCTCGCCGGTTGCCCGGCATGCGGTAGAGGACAGCGCCGGCCTGCTGCGGCGGATGTTTCCCCACGCGAAGGTGGCCGTCAACGGGACGGGCGCGGTGGTGCGCCTGGTCCTGCCGGACATTCGGCCCGGTGCGCCGGCTACCGCCGCGGCTCCGGAGCGCTCCCCTTCCCGCCATCCAGTTCCCGATGCCTCCTATTGCTGGCGCTCCGCACGTCATGGAACCACGGTCATTGTCCGCCTCGCCGCCGCATCGCCGGAAGGGGTCAGCGCGGGTCTGTACGGCCTGTTGCAGGAACGCCTGGGGATGCGCTTCCACCACCCCCGGGCAACCATCGTCCCGACCCTGCGGACATGGCCGCTCCCCGACCGGTTCAGCTTCGGCGGCCGGCCCCGTTTCCCGAAGCGGGGCTTTCATCTCCATACCCTGCATCCCATCGAGTTGACCGAGCAACTGCACAACCCCGCCTGGCCCGGGGCGTTCGCGGATGTGGCAGCCTACATCGACTGGCTGGCCCGCAACGGCCAGAACACCTTTCAGTTCTTTCTGCTGCGGGGCGTCGACCGTGACGCCTGGCCCGCCCATGCCCGCCGCATCGTGGCCTACGCCCACGAACGGGGGATTCGCTGCGGGGTGGAGATATCCCTGGCCATGCTCCAGCAGCAGGCGTTCCAGGCCATTACCCTGCTGCGCCCCTGGCCGTTCTATTGCGGCCAAGTGGACGCGACCCTGGAGTGGCTTTTCCAGGCGCCGTGGGACTTCGTCACCCTGGAGGCGACCATGGGGGAGCACCTGCCGTTCCTGGGGAGGCTCCTGCCCGGGGTGCAGGCGCACCTGGAGCGCCGGGTGGCGGAACAGCCCGGCGCCATGCTCATGTACGCCACCCATGTCATCACTGCCGAACAGGGGGACAAGGTCCGCCGCCCGTTGCTGCCGACCAGCGGCATCCTGATCCACACAGTCATGTGCTATACGGCGTCGGAGCCCAAGGCGCCGGTCTACGGCAACGACAACCAGTGCTTCATGCTGGATGCGGCCCGGGCCGAGAAGGGGCGCCGGGAGACCTGGTACTGGCCGGAATCGTCCTACTGGGTCGGTTTCGACTCGTCCGTGCCGCTCCTGCTCCTCCCCTACCTGGACAGCCGCTGGCGCGACATGGACACCATGGCGCGGCTCGGGGTGGACGGGCACCTCACCTTCACCTCCGGCTGGGAGTGGGGGTACTGGCTGGTGGACTGGAGCATTGCCCGCTGGTCGTGGCGCCTCTCCGACAACGGCCGAGAGCGGCCGACCGGGCCCCTGTCGCGCCTGGCCGATCTGTGTCCCGACCCGGAGCTGTCCCGGCTGTGGCGCGAGGCGCTGGAGCTCCAGAACCGCTACCTGAAGGAGCGCGAACTGCTGCGCTACCTGGCGGCTCTGACCCCGTTCTCCGAACTGCCGAGCCCCTTCGGCCGGCCGTTCCAGCCGGAACCGGCATTCCGCTACGACTGGCTCCTGCACGACGCCGGCCGTGCGGAGGCGGCTGCGGTCCTCAACGGTCCGGTGGCGGACCTGGAGCGGTATGCCGCGGGCATGGCGGCGGTTTGCAACCGCCTTGCAGCGAGGCTCGCAATCGTGAATGCGAAAGAGGCGACAACAGCAGGGAGGGTGGCAGCGGCGGAAGAGCTGGTGCGCGGCCTGCGGGTGACTGCCCTGCGGGCCCGGCACCGGGCCCTGACGATCCGGGCCTTGATCGCCAGGCGGAAGCAGGATGCGCCGGCCCGGAAGCCGGGCGTTTTGTCGGAACGGCTGCTGACGGAGGCCCGGGCGGTGCGTCGGGAGGCCCAGCTCCTGGTCAGAGAGCAGGAGCGCGGCTACCGTTATCCCGTGGAGCTGATAGCCCGCAGGGGCGCAAACCTGACCGCCTATCCCTTCGGCTATCTCTATCCCGCCGCCGTGCTGTACTTCTGGGAGCGGGAGGAGGAACAGGTACGCCATGAGCGTTTCGACGCCCTGTTCATGAACCTGTGGGACGTGCGGCGCACCTTGGGGCTGGAGAGCCTCCTGTTCAGGAACTGACTCTCTACAGAACAATTACACCGCCTCAACACCGCTGTAACACGGCCATGCTACACCTGGAAGGCATGAGAGCCTACAAAGCAGACCTGCACGTCCACTCCAGTCACTCCAACAAGCCCACCTACTGGGCCATGCGCAAGTTCAACTGCCCGGAGAGCTACACCTCGCCCCAGCACATCTACCGCACCGCCCGGGAACGGGGCATGGACTTCGTCACCATCACCGACCACAACGCCATCACCGGGGCCCTGGAGATCGCCCACCTGCCCGGCACGTTCGTCAGTTCCGAGATCACGGCCCACTTCCCGGAGAACGGCTGCAAGGTCCACGTGGTGGTGCTGGGGATCTCAGAGGCCCAGTTCCGCGAGATCATGGAGCTGCGCAAGAACGTGTACGAACTGGCGGCCTACCTGCACGGCGAGGGGATCGTCCACTTCCTGGCCCACCCGCTCTATGCCCAGAACGACAAGCTGGTGGTGGAGATCATCGAGAAGTCGCTGTTGCTCTTCAACACCTTCGAGGTGAGGAACGGCTGCCGGGCGCGCCGGTTCAACGACTTCACCAAGCGTCTGGTCTCATCCCTCACCCGGGAGACCGTGGAGCGGCTGGCCGACCGGCACGGCATCGCGCCCCAGGGGGAGATACCGTGGCAGAAGGGGATGGTGGGAGGCTCGGACGACCACGGTGGTCTGTTCATCGCCCGGGCGTACACCACCGCCTACCGGGGGGCGTCGGTGGACGCCTTTCTCTCAGCCATCGGCGAGGGGGACTGCTGGGCCGACGGCGATGACGGCGGCCCCCTGACCATGGCCCACAGCCTGTACGGCATTGCCCACAGCTTCTACCGGGAGCGCTTCGGCGAACGCCGGCGCTCCTCCACCCCCTTTGTCAGCGCGCTCCTGGACCGCTTCTTCAACCTGGGCACGGACCGGGGGTCGTTCATCGAGAAGATCCGGCTGTTCATCCTCAAGAACCTGCCCGAGTCCGGCGACCGCAACGACCGGAGCTTCGAGGAGGTCCTCGACCGCGAGGCCCGCAACCTGCTCAACGACGGGGCGTTTCTGGAGAGCATCAAGGGGCTCGGCCACAACCACAAGATCTTCGCCGTGACCAGCCGGCTGGCCAACCGGCTGATCTTCCACTACACCAGCCGCCTCATGTCCCTGCCGCTCACGGCCGGTTTCTTCGACTACCTCAACACCATCGGCACCATCGGCCTGGTGCACGCCCTGATCACCCCCTATTACCTGGCCTATCACCACCAGCACAAGGGCAAGGAGCTGATCAGGGACATCAGGGGGGCATTCCCCGAGGTTGCCGGGCAAAAGCAGCCCGAGCGGATCGCCCTGTTCACCGATACCCTGGACGAGATCAACGGCGTGGCCATCACCATCAGGCGCCTGATCCGGACCGCCCGCGAGCGGGGGGTGGAGCTGACCGTCATCACCGTGGGCGATGCCGCCGAGCCGGCGGGGGACGGGGTGGTGCGGTTCGCCGCGGTGGGGGACTTCGTTCTGCCCGAATATCCGGAGCTGAAGCTCAACTTCCCCCCCATCCTGGACGTCATGGATTTCGTGGAGCGGGAGGGGTTCACCCGCATCCACATCAGCACCCCTGGCACCGTGGGGCTCCTGGGGCTCCTGGTGTCGCGCATGATGGACATTCCGGCGGCCGGCACGTACCACACCGACATCCCCCAGTACGTGCGCAGCCTGACCAACGACGAGTTTCTGGAGCAGGCGGCCTGGAGCTACATGATCTGGTTCTACAACCAGATGGAGGAGGTCATGGTCCCCTCGGCCGGCACGCGGGAGCAGCTCCTCTCCCGAGGGCTGCCTGCCGCAAAGATGAAGCCGCTCCCCCGCTGGGTGGACACGGAGCAGTTCTCGCCCGACCGGCGGGTACCGCACTACTGGGACGGGCGCGGCCTGACGGGTGGCGTGAAGCTGCTGTACGTGGGGCGCGTGTCGCGGGAGAAGTCGCTGGAACTATTGGTGGAGGCCTTTCGCGAGCTGGTGGATAACGGGGCGGATGTTGCGCTGGCCGTGATTGGGGACGGCCCCTACCGGGCGGAGATGGAGGCGGGCTTGGCGGGATACCCGGTGCTGTTCGCCGGTTACCTGCACGGCGAGGAGTTGCAGGCGGGGTACGCCTCTGCGGACCTGTTCGTGTTCCCCAGCGCCACCGATACCTTCGGCAACGTGGTCCTGGAGGCCCAGGCATCGGGCCTGGGAGTGATCGTTTCCGACCAGGGCGGCCCGCGGGAGCTGATCGTGGAAGGGGAAACCGGCCTGGTGTTCCGCGCCGGCGAGAAGGATGATCTGGTGAGCGCCATCAGGCGGCTGGCCGGCGACCGCCCCCGGCTGGACGCCATGGGACGGAGCGCCCGCATGTTCACCCTGGCCAAGGCGCCGGTTGCCGGAGAGATCTACAGCACCATACTGCACGGTTCCGCGGTCACGGAACCGGCTGACGGGTATGGGCAAACGCACTGTAGCGGTGCGGCATACCAATCGGGAGGGTTGACATGACATTCGAAGAGATCAAGGCGATCGCCCGGGAACGGGGCATCAGGATCGCAGGGGTGAAAAAGGTGGAGATCGTCAGGGCCATCCAGGCCCAGGAGGGGAACGAGCCCTGCTTCGGCACCGGCAGGGCCGCCGAGTGCGGCCAGCCGCGCTGTCTGTGGGTCAAGGCCTGCGACTGAGGCTGGCCTAGTGCTCACCCTCACCCGGCCTTTGGCCACCCTCTCCCGGAGGGAGAGGGTGAAATGTATACCTTCTCCCTCTGGGAGAAGGATAGGATGAGGGAACAGGGGAGGGGGCTGGGGTGAGGGACCTCCCCCACAAGGGGGGAGGGGACCATTTATGTACTAATGCCGCCTGGCCAGTTCCAGGATGTAGATGCCGATCTCGATGGCGATCAGCACGATGATGATCCACTCCAGGCGGGCGGCTCGCTTGGCATGGGAAAGACCCGAGAAGACATCGGTCACGTCCAGCAGCGTTTCCGACTTGTGCTTGATCTCCTGGTAGCGCTGGTTCAGTTCGAACAGGCTTGCCATGGTGCGGTACAGGCTGTCGGCCTCGGCGTTCTCCCAGGTGATGTCCGGTTTGTCCAGCACCATGATATGGGCGATGGACGTGTATTTGAAGCTGAGGATCGATGATGCCAGCCGGGCCATGTGGCTGTCGGGCAGGTCCAGTTTTCCCTTCCCGAGCCTGGCGATGAGCCCCTCCACCTCGTCCACGACCGCGTCCACCCGCTCCTCGATCCGTTCCAGTGCCACCGACTTGGCGATCACGAAACAGATGATGTCGAGAAACGCCTGGTTGTAGGTGGGCATGACCGCACAGTCGTTGGTGATGGCAAGGTGGCGGTTGGGATCGATCTCCAGACGGTATTCCTCCCGGAACGGGAGCTGGGGGCGTTCACCCGGGTACTCGGCATGGTGCCTGATGCCGTCCAGGAACCGGGCCACGATGTCGGCGGAGCAGTTCAGGAACACCACTCCGCCGAAATAGTACAGGTAGACCCACTCGCGATCACTGGCCGCTGCCGGTGCGAACGTCACCGGGTTGAGCTTCATGGGTTCTTCCCAGCGGTATCTGCGTCCAATGCCCAGCCGCGCCGCCAGCCGGTTCAGGTCGAGTTCGCCCTCCAGGACGAATGCGTTAAAGGTGTACAGGTCCATGGGTACTCATGCCGCCTTGAGAGGCGATCTGCGCATCTTCAGGAATTCCTGCTCAAGAAGCCCGATTTCGCGCAGCTTCGGGTCATGGGATGTGGAGAGCCGCTCCACCAGCTCCTCCCATTCATGGCAAATAAAGGTCTGTTCATACATGAATTCTTGCGGGGATGCCGCGTTACGGGGGTCCGACATGGTCATGCCTCCTTACGTGAAAGTGTACCACCATAGCAACGGCGTTCAACTCGGGACGCCGGGACAGCGGGCTCCAGCGCGGGTTCATGCCGCGCAGCCAGTATACTGTCCGCTTGTTACAGCGGCATGGCGCTTGTGGTGTGATTGCGTGACATGATGTTTGGATACTGACGCTTGGAGGAACCATGGCCGGACCCTATGCACATATCACGCTTGTCAACGAACTCAGGGCGTCTGGCACCCTGGACGCCGTCTTTTCCGAAACTCCGGCTGCGCTGGAAGCGCTCCGGGAGTACTTCCCGTTTTGTGAACTGGGGTCCGTGAGCCCGGATTACCCCAACCTGGCGCCTGGCGACCGGGCCGGGGAATGGGCTGATGCCATGCACTACCGGCGCACCGGGGCCATGATCCGGCGGGGGATCGAACGGCTCACATCCCACCGCGGCGACGGGAAAGCCAGGATGCTGGCATGGCTTTTGGGCTACAGCGCCCATGTGGTGGCGGATGCCGTGATCCATCCCGTTGTGCGCTGCAAGGTGGGCGATTACTTCGAGAACCGGAAACAGCACCGGGTATGCGAGATGAACCAGGACGCCCATATCTTTCGCAGGATGGGGGTTGGGGAGATCGGGGCATCAGCCTGTCTGAACGGGCGGGTAGGAATGTGCGGTGATCCGGCAAACCGGGAGCTGCTGGACCGGGACATCACGCACCTCTGGGATGGCATGCTCAGCGATGTCTATCCGGAGCTGTACGCGGTGAACCCGCCGGACATTCACGCCTGGCAGGGAGGGTTCAGCGCCATGGCCGCCCGCGGCCATGAGGATGGGTGCCACCTCTTCCCCCTGGCCCGGGTGATCGCCACCCGCAACGACCTGTCATACCCGGCCCATGAGAGCACGGACAGGGACTTCATCGAACACCTGGAGGTACCCTGCAACGGCCACCTGCACTACG
>DATBXI010000507.1:0-4062 GCA_036514355.1 Desulfuromonadaceae bacterium | reverse complement strand
CCGACTGATCCTGGAGTACCGCGGCGTGACCAAGCTCAAGTCCACCTACACCGACGCCCTCCCCCGCCTGGTCAATCCCCGCACCGGCCGGGTGCACACCTCCTACAACCAGACCGTCACCGCCACCGGCCGGCTCTCCTCCTCCGACCCCAACCTGCAGAACATCCCGGTCCGCACCGACGAGGGGCGCCGCATCCGCCACGCCTTCATCGCCCCACCCGGGCACGTCATCCTTTCGGCCGACTACTCCCAGATCGAGCTGCGGGTCCTGGCCCACCTGTCCGGCGATCAGGTCTTCTGCCACGCCTTTGCCCATGACGAGGACATCCATACCCGCACTGCGGCCGAGGTATTCGGCCTGTTCCCCGAAATGGTCACCGCAGAGATGCGCCGCCAGGCCAAGGCCATCAATTTCGGCATCATTTACGGCCAGGGTCCCTTCTCCCTGGCCAAGCAGTTGGGCATCGCCCGGAAGACGGCCGAGGAGTTCATAGCCGCCTACAAGGAACGCCACAGCGGCGCCATTGCGTTCCTGGATGCGTGCATCCGCCAGGCCGAGGAGACCGGCTGCGTCACCACCATCCTGGGCCGCCGCCTGCCGATTCCGGACATCAACAGCACGAACGGCAACGTGGCCGCCTTTGCCCGGCGCAACGCCATCAACTACCCGATCCAGGGGTCTGCGGCGGATGTCATCAAATGCGCCATGATCCGGGTGGATGCCCGCATCCGGGCTCAAGGCCTGGCGAGCCGCCTGGTCATGCAGGTGCACGACGAACTGGTCTTCGAGGTGCCGGCAGAGGAACTGGTAGCCATGGAACTGCTGGTGGAGGAGGAGATGTCCCATGCCGTGGCCACACGGGTGCCCCTGAAGGTGGACATCAGTCACGGGGCCAACTGGAGCGAAGCCCACTGACAACCGTTTCCGCCGTCGTGTTGACGCACCGGGCGGAAATGATATTATTTAGTCTCACTCAACCCGCGGGGGGGAATGACGATGAAACGAATCAGGTACACGATTGTCTGCTGTCTGGCACTGGCCATCACACTGGCCGGCTGCCACAAGAAGGAGCAGGCACCGCAGAGCGGCGGCGCCGGCGGCACGGTCAAGATCGCCTTCATGGGGGCTCTCACCGGCGATGTGGCCATGTACGGCAAGCCGACTCTGGAGGGGATGCGCCTGGCGGCCGATGAGATCAATGCCGGCGGCGGGGTGCTGGGAAAACGGATCGAGATCGTCGAGGCCGACAACCGGGGAGACAAGCAGGAGGGGGCCGCCCTGGCCCAGCGGTTCGTCAGCCGCGACAACGTGGTCGCCATCCTGGGGGACCCGACCACCGGCATCTCCAAGGTGGTGGCGCCCATTGCCCAGAAGGCCCAGGTGGTCATGCTCTCGGCCGGCTCCACCGGTCCCGGCGTCGTGGAGCTGGGGGACTACATATTCCGAGACACCCTCCTGGACAACGTGGCCATGCCGGCCCTGGTGGACTACCTGGTCAAGGGGCTCAAGTTCACCCGCATCGCCCTGATCACCTCCGACAACAACGACTACAGCGTGGGACTCTCCCAGACCTTCAAGGAGGCCATCAAGGGGAAGAACATCCAGATCGTCAGCGATGAGAAGATCAAGGACGGCGACAAGGACTTCAGCCCCCAGATCACCAACATCAAGGCCCAGAAGCCGGATGCCATCTTCTTCACCGGCTACTACACCGAAGGCGCCCTGCTGATGAAGGAGGCCCGCAAGCAAGGGCTCACGGTCCCCATGGTGGGGGGCGACGGCATCTCCGCCTCCACCTTCCTGGAGCTGGGGGGCGATGCGGTGGAAGGCTCCATCTCCTACCTCGGCTTCTCCCCGGAACAGGCCAGCGGCCCGGTGGCGACCTTTGTGGAAAACTACAAGCGACGCACCGGCCAGCTGCCCGAGATGTTCGGCGCCCAGGGGTATGACGGCCTCAAGCTCCTGGCGGATGCCATGAAACGGGCCAACAGCACCGATCCCAAGATCTTCAGGACCGCTCTGGCCCAGACGCGCAACTTCCCCGGCGTCTCCGGCACCATCACCATCCGGCCCAACCGGGAGCCGGTCAAGAGCCCGCTCTGCCTGCTGGAGGTCAAGGGGGGCAAGTACGTCCTCAAGACCAAAGTCCCGATCGCGACGGACTGACCCGTGTTCCTGCAGCAGCTCATCAACGGTGTGGCCCTGGGCAGCACCTACGCCCTGATCGCCCTGGGCTACACCATGGTCTACGGCATCATCACCCTGATCAATTTTGCCCACGGCGAGATTTTCATGGCCGGCGCCTTTGTCGGGCTGTTGCTGGCCGGGGTGCTCAAGCTCAACCTCGTGCTGGTCATGGCCGGGGCCATGCTCTTCTGCATGGTGCTCGGGGTGGTGATCGAATTCGTCGCCTACCGCCGCCTCAGGCAGTCGTCGCGCCTGTCGGCGCTCATCTCCGCCATCGGGGTCTCCATCTTCCTCTCCTCCTTGGCCATGCTCCTGTTCGGGGCCAATGCCCGGGCCTTCCCCAGCGACGCCTTTCCGGCCCGCCAGATCGTCCTGTTCGGCGCCGAGCTCTCCACCCTGCAACTGCTGATCATCGCCACCTCGGCCCTGCTGATGCTCGGCCTGGAGCTGATCGTCAAACGCACCCGCATCGGCAAGGCCATGCGGGCCGCCTCGGAGGACTACACCGCCGCCGCCCTCATGGGGATCAACGTCAACTTCATCGTCTCCTTCACCTTTGCACTCGGCTCGGCCCTGGCCGCCGCCGGCGGGGTACTGGTGGGCCTGCTCTTCAACTCGGTCTCCTTCAACATGGGACTGAACGCCGGCATCAAGGCATTCGCCGCCGCCGTGCTGGGGGGCATCGGCTCGATCCCCGGCGCCATGCTGGGCGGGCTGGTCCTCGGTGTCGCCGAGGTCTCGGCCGTGGCCCTGGGCTACTCATCCTGGCGCGACGCCATCGCCTTCCTGATCCTGGTCCTGGTGCTCCTGGTGCGCCCCACCGGCCTCCTGGGGCAGAACATCCGGAAAAAGGTCTGAGCCCATGTTCGACGTCTACACCCAGCAGATACTCGTCACCATTGCCATCGGCATCATCCTGGCGCAGGGGCTGAACATCATCACCGGCCTGACCGGGCAGCTCTCCCTCGGACACGCCGCCTTCATGAGCATCGGCGCCTTCTGCGCGGCACTGCTGACCGCCAGGACCGGCCTGCCCCTTCCCCTGGCAGTGGCAGCCGGCGGCTTGGCGGCGGCCCTGACGGCACTGCTGGTCGGCTGGCCCATCCTCCGCCTCACCGGCGACTACCTGGCCATCTGCACCCTGGGCTTTGCCGAGATCGTCAAGGTGCTCTTCCTCAACCTGGACATCACCAACCGGGCCTTCGGCCTGACCGTTGCCGCCCCGGACACCGCAATCCCTCTGCCGCTGCTGGTGCTCCTCACCGCGCTTGCGGTCAGCCTTCTTACCCAATCCATCCGCAGTTCCCGCTTCGGCCGGGCCCTCATGGCCATCCGCGACGACGAGATCGCCGCGGCCGCGGCCGGTATCGACGTGGCCCGCCACAAGGTGCGGGCCTTCGGCATCAGCGCCTTCATGGCCGGAGTCGGCGGCGGCCTCTACGCCCACGTGCTCGGCTACATCAACCCCTCGGACTTTGGCTTCCTCAAATCGGTGGACATGCTGGCCATGGTGGTGCTGGGAGGGCTGGGGAGCATACCCGGCGCCGTGCTCGGCGCCGCGGTGCTCGGCGCTGCCCCGGAACTGCTCCGCTTCATGGCCACCTACCGCATGCTGGTCTATGGCGCCATGCTGGTCTGCCTCATGGTCTTCCGCCCCAACGGCCTGCTGGGGGACGTGAACCTGTGGGCCCTGCTGCGGGCCAGGCTGGGCCGCACGCCGCTCCGGCCGGGAGGGAGCTCCTGATGCCGCTCCTGGAACTGGACAACGTCACCATCCGCTTCGGCGGCCTGACCGCACTGGAGGGGGTCAGCTTCAGCGCGGAGCAAGGAGATATCCTCGCCCTGATCGGCCCCAACGGAGCCGGCAAGAGCAC
>DATBXI010000506.1:0-4970 GCA_036514355.1 Desulfuromonadaceae bacterium | reverse complement strand
AACTGTTCGACATCACCCGCCGGTCCCTCACCTTTCCCGCGCCGCGCAACGCTGCCCTGCAAACCATGGCCAGGGGAGAAACGGGCGGCATGCTGCTTTTGGCCTATTCCAGCATGCGCGGCTACGGGAATATCCACCCCACTCTGGGTGAGCTGCGGGTAGGCTACGTACCGCTGATCGTTCCTCACCCCGTGACCAATGAACCCTGCTGCGTGGGAGAAGTCAAGGTGACCGAGGCCGAGGTGATTGCCCGTTTCGAGGGAGCGGACGGCATGCCGCGCTTCAGTCTGGGGTACGGCCTCTGCTTCGGCCAGAACGAGATCAAGGCCATCTCCATGGCGGTGCTGGACCGCTGCACCCGTGCAACAGAGCCTACGTGCCCGGCAGAGGACCAGGAGTACGTGCTCTACCATATCGACGGCATCGAGGCCATGGGCTTCTGCAACCACTGGAAGCTGCCGCACTACGTGGATTTCCTGTCCGACCTGGACCGGCTGCGCAAAGCCCAGGAGATTGCCCGCCGGGAGGGGAACCATGCTGCTGAATGAATGGCTGGATGCTGACTGCGGGCAGGGTGGCGCACGGCCACGCCACACCGGCTATCCGTTCGGATTCATGGACGAGGGGGCCAAGCGGGAGGTGCGGCGCAGCATCCTCAAGGCTGTCGCCATCCCCGGCTACCAGGTCCCCTACGGCTCCCGGGAGATGCCCATTGCCCGCGGATGGGGAACCGGCGGCATCCAGATCACCCTCTCGCTGATCCTGCCGGCGGACGTGCTCAAGGTAATCGACCAGGGGTGCGACGGCAGCGTCAATGCGGTCAACATCAAGAAGTTCGTACGGGCCGTGGCCGACGTGGAGACCACCACCGACACCCGGGAGGCGACGGTCATCCAGACCCGCCACCGCATCCCCGAGGAACCCATGACCGGCGACCAGATCCTGGTGCTGCAGGTCCCCTATCCCGAGGCGTTGCGCGAGGTGGAGCCGTCCGAGACGGAGACGCGGCGCATGCACGCCGAGGCCGACTACAGCCGCATGTGGCTCTTCCTGTACGAGGACATCGTCAGGTACGGCGAGATCAGCATCAGCTACCGCTACCCGGTGACGGTCAATGGCCGCTACATCATGGACCCCAGCCCGATCCCCCGCTGGGACGTACCCAAGCTCAACATGGCCGAAACCCTGTTCCTGTTCGGCGCCGGGCGGGAGAAGCGCATCTACGCCATCCCACCCCATACCAGGGTCGAGCCGTTGGAATTCGAAGACCACACCTTCCGGGTGGAGGATTTCGCCGGTAAACGGTGCGCCCGTTGCGGCGCCACCGACACCTTCATGGACGAGGTCATCGATAACGAGGCCGGCGAGCGGCAGTACTACTGCTCCGACTCCGGCTACTGCGACAAGAGGTATAACCAATGGAACCGCTGATCAGGGTCAGAAGTCTCTCGAAACGTTTCGGCGATGGCTGCGACCGATGCCTCTCCTCCACCGGCCCGGAACAGGAGAGCAACCTCTGTCCCCACTGCGGCGCCGTGGTTGCCTGCAATGACGTCTCCTTCGACCTGTACCCCAACGAATCCCTGGGGATCGTGGGGGAGAGCGGTTCGGGCAAGAGCACCCTGGTGCGGCTCCTGCACTTCGAGTGGGAAGCCAGTTCCGGCAGCGTGGAGCTGAGTCGGATGCCGCAGTTGGAGCATTTGCCGGAATTATTCCCGGAAGTGGGTGACTACAGCCGCAACCTGCTGGGACTGAGCCCGTTCCAGAAGCGGCAGATCCGCAACTGCCTGATGGGGATCGTCTACCAGAACCCGTACCTGGGGCTCAAGATGCAGGTGAGCGCCGGCGGCAACGTGGCCGAGCGTCTCCTGGGGGCTGGCTGGCGCAGCATCGCCGCCATGCGCAGGCGATCGGCGGAGCTCCTGGAGCGCACCGAGATACCGGTGGCACGGATGGACGAGCCCCCCAGGAATTTCAGCGGCGGCATGCAGCAGCGGGTGCAGATCGCCAAAGCCCTCTCCAACAACCCCCTGATCCTGTTCCTGGACGAGGTGACAACCGGCCTCGACCTGTCGGTCCAGGCCAAGGTGCTGGACCTGATCCGGACCCTCCAGAGCGAGTACCGGCTTTCGCTGCTGGTGGTTTCCCATGATCTCGGGGTCATCAATCTGCTCTGCCAGCGGACTATGGTGATGAAATACGGCCGGGTGGTGGAAGCGGGACTGACCGACCAGATACTACAGGATCCGCAGCATAGGTACACCCAGTTGCTGGTGGCGTCGCAGCTGTAGAGGATGGGACCTGTAGGACATAGGGGACGCATGGGAAATCATAGCCACAACGGTTTTTCTATTGGTCTCATAAGTCCTATGAGTCCTATTAAATCACCCCAAAGGAGCCCATGTGCTCACCGTAGAAAACCTCAGCAAACAGTTCACCCTCCACATCCTGGGGGGCAAGGAGATTGCGGCATGCCGCGGAGTCTCCTTTGCGGTCCCGAGGGGAGAATTCCTCGGGCTTGCCGGCCCCAGCGGCGCCGGCAAGAGCACGGTGCTGAAGTGCATCTACCGCACCTACCTGCCGAACAACGGGGCGGTCTGGTACGACTCGCCGGAATTCGGCCGTGTCGATTTGGCCACTCTACCGGAGCGGGATGTGATCGCTATCCGCAGAAGGGAAATGGGGTATGTCTCCCAGTTCCTGACGGTGATCCCGCGGGTCTCCGCCCTCGACATCGTCATGGAACCGATCATCGCCCGAAACGGGGTGTCCCCGGCCGAGGCACGGGAGCGGGCATGCACCCTCCTGGATCGCCTGCGGATCCCCCGCAACCTCTTCGATGCCTACCCGGCCACCTTCAGCGGCGGCGAGCAGCAGCGGGTCAATATCGCCCATGCCGTGAGCTGGAAACCGCGGCTTCTGCTCCTGGACGAGCCGACCGCGTCGCTCGACCGGGAATCCGTCGCCGTTGTTGTGGAGATCCTCAGGGAGCTGCGGGCCGAGGGGACGACCATGGTCGGCATCTTTCACGACCAGGAGCTGATGGAGTCGGTCACCGATGCGGTGTACCGGATTGAATGACTAATGGAGCGCACGATGCCAACCAGTTTCATTATTAACAATTGTCGGGTGGTAACCCCGGAAGCCGTGCTGAACGATGCGGCGCTGCGGGTCGAACAGGGGAGGATCGTGGAGATCGGCTCAGCCCCCCTGCACGGCGGGCGGGAGATCGACGCCCGGGGCAACTACCTTTTTCCGGGGTTTGTCGACATCCACTCCGATGCCATCGAGAAGGGGATCGAGCCCCGCCCCAATACCTTTTTCCCGATAGATATCGCCATCTTCGAGCTGGACAAGAAGATCGCCGCCTGCGGCATCACCACCATGTTCCACTCTCTCTCCTTTGCCGAACTGGAGGTGGGACTCCGCTCCAACAGCACCGCCGCCGGCATCATCCGCCAGATGAGCGGCTTCAGGCATAAGCTCAAGGTCAATACCGGCATCCATGCCCGCTTCGAGATCACCGACCTCGGTGCGGTTCCGCATCTGGAAGGGTTGATCCGGGAGAACCTGATCCAGTTGTTTTCATTCATGGACCACTCGCCGGGCCAGGGGCAGTTCCGGGACATTATGGCCTACAAGAGTTACTACGGTCCGGTCTACGGCAAGAGCGACAGGGAAATGGACGATATCATCGACCGGAAGATGCTTACCAGGGAAGGGGAATCGCGACAGGCCATCGACCGTTTGGCGGCGCTCTGCCGGGAATACGGCATCCCCATCGCCTCCCATGACGACGATTCAGCGGAAAAGATCGCTTGGCTGAAGGCACAAGGGATCGGACTGACCGAGTTCCCGGTGAACGTCGAGGCGCTCCATGCCGCAAAGGAGCATGGCATCAAGGTCTGTCTCGGCTCCCCCAACGTGGTGCGGGGACAGAGCCAGGCCAGGAACCTGAGCGCCCGGGACGCGATCAGCCGGGGATACGGCGACATCCTCTGCTCCGATTACTCGCCCATGACCATGCTGCATGCGGTCCTTACCCTGGAGCAACTTGCCATCCTGCCATTGCCCGAGGCGGTCAACATGGTGAGCCGCAACCCGGCACTGGCCGTGGGTATCGCCGACCGGACCGGCTCCCTGGAGGTGGGCAAGGAGGCGGACCTGCTGCTGGTCGATCACTCTGACGATTTCCCCCGTATACTCAAGACCTTTGTGAAGGGGAGGGAGGTGTTTTCCACATGCTGAGCATCGGCAGCAACATCAACGAGGTGCGGGTGGACGGCAGCCTCACGGCGCTGCGGCGCGACCTGGCGGCCTTTCTCGGTTTCGGGCTGACCGCGGCCGAGATCACGGTCCATGGGCTGGACGCCGTCAGGAACGGCCAACTGGACCGGCGGCGAACCGCCGAAATCAGGGCAATCTTGGCGGATTTTCCCTTCGATTACAGCGTCCATGCCCCCAATCCGCTCAATATCATGGACAGGGTCAACACCGCTCTGCACCGGGAGGTACTCCGGGCGTCGCAGGAGTTTGCGGCCGAGATCGGGGCGGAGGTGTTGGTCTACCATCCCGGGCGCTTTCTGGTGGAAGAGGAATTCGGGGTGAGTGGACCTCTTGCCCTGGAACCGGATGAGCAACTGTGCCTGCTGGAGGAGGAGGCCGCGGTCCTTCGGGAGGCGGCCGATGCATTCCCCGGCGTGATCATCGCCATGGAGAATGCCCGGCCCTACCTGCACCATTCGCCCTACTGTTACGCCGAATTGCCGCAGGAACTGAAGGCCCAGGTGGAGCGCATCGACCGGCGGAATGTCAGGATCAACCTGGATTTCGGTCATCTCCAGCTGTCGTCGCGCTTCTATGGTCTTGATCCGGTGGCCGAGGTGCGCGCCATGGCCCCGCTGATCGCCCACTGCCATGTCCACGACAACTTCGGCAATCCGGTTTTTCACACCGAAAAGCTCCAGACC
>DATBXI010000505.1:0-2917 GCA_036514355.1 Desulfuromonadaceae bacterium | reverse complement strand
GCCAGTGCGGGCCGCAGCTCAAGCGGCTGCAGGAACTGGGGCTGGTGATCAGGGAAGAACGGGAGGTCTTTCGCGACCCCTTCCGGGAGGAAACCGCTGAGCGCGACCTCCCCAAGGCGCTGAACCCCCGCCAGCAGGCGGTGCTGGAGGCGCTGCGCGCCAGCCTGGACGGCCGGACGTTTGCGCCGTTCCTGCTGCACGGCGTGACCGGCAGTGGCAAGACCGAGGTCTACCTCCAGGCCATTGCCCATGCCCTGGACCAGGGGCGAAGCGCCCTGGTGCTGGTGCCGGAGATCGCCCTCACTCCCCAGGTGGTGAGGCGCTTCCGCGCCCGGTTCGGCGACGGCATCGCCATCCTGCACAGCGGGCTGTCCGACGGCGAGCGCTACGACGAGTGGCGCCGCATCAGGCGCGGCCTGGTCCGCATCGTCATCGGCGCCCGTTCGGCCATCTTCGCGCCGCTGGACAGGATCGGCATCATCGTGGTGGACGAGGAGCACGAGGCATCCTTCAAGCAGTCCGACGGACTGCGGTACAATGCCCGCGACCTGGCCCTGGTGCGGGGCCGCATGGAGCGGGCCACGGTGGTGCTCGGTTCGGCCACCCCGCTGGTCACCAGCCTGCATGCCGTTGAACAGGGGCGGCTGGGGTTGCTGTCCCTGCCGGAACGGGTAGCCGGCAACCCCATGCCCACGGTGGAGGTCGTCCCCATGCAGGGGTGTAAGGAGACCGTATCACCGCCATTGCAGCGCGCCCTGGACGAAAACCTGGCAGCCGGGGGGCAGGCCATCGTCTTCCTCAACCGGCGCGGTTTCTCCACCTATCTCGTGTGCGGCGAGTGCGGCGCGCCCCTGACCTGCCCCAACTGCTCGGTCACCCTCACCTTTCACCGCAGCCGCGGCCAGAGCGTGTGCCATTACTGCGACTACGCCCTGCCCGCCCCCGGCATCTGCCCCGCGTGCACGGCCCCGGAGCTGCGGGAACTGGGGGCCGGCACCGAACGGGTGGAGCATGAGCTGCGCGAACTGCTGCCCGCTGCGCGTATCCTCCGCATGGACAGCGACACCACCTCGGGCAAGGGGAGCCACAGCCGCATCCTTTCGGCCATGGCCGACACTACGGCCGACATCCTGGTGGGCACCCAGATGATCACCAAGGGGCACGACTTCCCCGGCGTGACCCTGGTGGGGGTGATCAACGCCGAGGCCAGCCTCAACCTGCCGGATTTCCGGGGGAGCGAGCGCACCTTCCAGGTCCTCTCCCAGGTCATCGGCCGTGCCGGCCGGGGGGATAGCCCGGGCAGGGTGATCCTGCAGGCGCTGAACCCCTCCCATTACGCCATCCAGTGCGCCATCAGCCACGACGGGGCCGCCTTCTACCGCCAGGAGCTGGCATTCCGCCGCGAGGCAGGCTATCCTCCCTTCGCCTTCCTGGCGGGACTGGGCTTCAACGGCATCGTCGAACAGGCGGTCACGGAGCGCGCCGATGCGGCCGCGCACCAGCTGACGCAGCTCAAACGCCAGCTGGCCGTGCGGGTGGAGGTGCTGGGCCCGGCGCCCGCCCCGCTCTACCGCCTGCGCGGACGCTTCCGGCGCCAGATCCTGCTCAAGGCCCCTGACCGCGGCGACCTGCGCCGGCTGATTGCGGCCTGGCTGGCCCGGCGGGAACCGGTCTCGAATGTCCGCGAGTTCATCGACATCGATCCGGTGGACATGATGTAGCCTATCCTCCGACCGTGTATTTTTCCCTTTGCCCATCAGTTACCACTCATGCTATAGATGTTCCCTCTGCCCAAACCGCCACACAACCGTCACACCGATCCACAGGAGCGCGCAAATGATTACCTTTACCGGCGTGCACAAATGGTTCAAGCAACTGCACGTCCTCAACGACATCAACCTGCACGTCACCCCGGGCGAGGTCCTGGTCGTCTGCGGTCCGTCCGGCTCGGGCAAATCCACGCTGATCCGCACCATCAATCAACTCGAACCCATCGACCAGGGAAAGCTGGTGGTGGACGGCATGGACCTCTCCGACCGGAAGACCGACATCAACAAGCTCAGGGCCGAAGTCGGCTTCGTGTTCCAGCAGTTCAACCTCTATCCCCACCTCTCCGTGATCAACAACATCACCCTGGCACCCATCAAGATCCGCAAGGTCTCCAGAAAAGCGGCCGAGGAGCAGGCCATGACCCTGCTGGAGCGGGTCGGGCTGGCCAACAAGCGGGATGACTATCCCTCCCAGCTCTCCGGCGGCCAGCAGCAGCGGGTGGCCATCGCCCGGGCCCTGGCCATGAAGCCGCGCATCATGCTGTTCGACGAGCCCACCTCGGCCCTGGACCCGGAGATGATCGGCGAGGTGCTGGCGGTCATGAAGGACCTGGCCGTGAGCGGCATGACCATGGTGGTGGTGACCCATGAGATGGGCTTTGCCCGGGAGGTATCCCACCGGGTGGCCTTCATGGATGCAGGAGTCGTCCTCGAGGAGGCCGCGCCTGAGGAGTTCTTCAAAAACCCGCAGCACGACCGGGCCAAGCAGTTTCTGAAACAGTTGCTTTCGCCGATGCATTAATTTCGTTCCTCCCCCTTCAAGGGGGAGGTCAGGAGGGGGATGGGGGCTCAATGGCAGCGCTCATCCTGTTACCCCATCCCCACCCCGACCCTCCCCTTGAAGGGGAGGGCTTTTAATCACTACATGTCAGCAACACAACCAAAAGGAGGAAACAGACATGAAAAAACTGGTTACGCTGTTCATGGTCATGGCGCTGGCCGCCGTGTCCGCCCGGACTGTCCTGGCTGCCGACACCCTGGCAGAGATCAAGAAAAAAGGTGTTCTCGTGGCAGGCGTGAAGGACTCACTCCCCCCCTTCGGGTATGTGGACGAGAAGACCCGTACCATTGTGGGCTACGACATCGAC
>DATBXI010000504.1:0-3283 GCA_036514355.1 Desulfuromonadaceae bacterium | reverse complement strand
CACCCTCCCCCTCGCCCCCTCCCATCAAGGGAGGGGGATATTCCAAGTGCCTCTGCGCCGCCAACTCGCTGGTTCTTCCGGTCGAAAGCACCACTGTGGGGCAACCGCAGGCCCGGGCCACATCCAGGGCCGCGTCGATGGTGTCGGTCCAGGCCTTGGCCGAGATGGGGCGGACGATGCCGCTGGTGCCCAGGATGGAGAGGCCGCCCACGATGCCCAGGCGGGCGTTGAGGGTCCTTTGGGCCCGCTGCTCGCCGTCGGGGATGGATATCTCCACCCCGAGTGTTCCCTTGGGGAATACGGCCCGTACCGCCTGTTCGATCATCCGGCGCGGCACCGGATTGATGGCCCACTCCCCCGGCGCCACGGCCAGACCCGGCTTGGTGGCCTTCCCGATGCCCGTACCGCCGGAAATAAAAATTCTCCCTCCCCCCTCGTGGGGGAGGGCTGGGGTGGGGGGTGCGCTGCTATCGCCATCGCTGTTGCCACGAGCGGCTTCACCCTCCCCCCTGCCCCCTCCCATCAAGGGAGGGGGGGCGACGGTCACCCGTGCATGCACCTCGGCCCCGTTGGTCACGTCCGGGTCGTCGCCGGCGTCCTTGATCACGTAGCAGGCGGCCGCGTCGGGGGCGAACGCCTGGCCGTGCAGGGCAAAGGTGGCGGACACGTCGGCCGGGAGCAGGATGGTGACCTCGTTCACCGGCTCCTGCCGGGCCAGCATCAAGGCCGCTCCCTTGGCGGCGGCCGCGGCGCAGGCGCCGGTGGTGTAGCCCGTTCTGAGCGGTTTTCTCACGGCACCCCTCCGAGGAACAGATGCCAGAGATGGAGCGTCACGAAGGAGAGCGGTATGCCGATCCCCACCAGCATGGCTACCAGCGGCGGTTCCAGGTCGTGGTCCACGGCGATGATGCCGGCGGTGATCATGGGCGCCATGGCCGCCTCGAAGACGGTTACCTGGGTGGCGACCCCCGTGGCGCCCAGAAGGGTGACATACAGCAGATAGATCAGGGCCGGTCCCAGGAACAGCTTGTAGGCCAGCCCGGCCGTGAGGGGCCTGAGCACTGCCCGCAGTCCGCCGAAATGGAGCTGGAACCCCACGGAAAACAGGGCCAGCGGCGTCAGGGTGTCTCCCAGTTTCTGCAGAATGACGACGGCCCAGGCCGGAAAGACCACGGGCTTGAGGAGGAGCGCCAGCACCAGTGCCTGGAACGGGGGGAAGAGGATGACCTTGCGCGCCATCTGGCGAGGGGAGATGCTGCCGGACGAGTAGAGCGTGGCCGCCATGATGCCCAGGGTGGACAGGGTCATGAACGTCCCCAACTGGTCGGCGATGATGCCGATCCCCAACTGCTCCCTGCCGTAGTAGGCTTCGATCATGGGCAGACCGACAAAGGAGGTGTTGCCCAGCCCCGCCACCAGCACCAGGGCGCCGATCCTGCGCCGCTCCAGATTCAGCGCCTTTCCGGCAATGGCGAACAGGGCCCATGCGCCGCCGAACAGCAGCCAGGGCATGGCGGCGGTGAGCCCCAGGGATGGATCGATCCGGAGGTTGTGGATATGCAGGATGGCCAGGGCCGGCAGGGAGATGTGGATGACGAAGCCGTTCAGGGCCGCCGGCGTGGCGGCGGGGAAACGGCCGTTTCGCCTGAGGCCGATGCCGGCCAGGAGACAGAGTGCCAGAAGGATGATGTTGGCCATGGAGGAGTCGCTCTCAGTCCCGACCCACCAGGATCGCCAGGGCGTTCACCACGGCCGCCGCCACGTTGGAGCCACCCTTGCGTCCCCTGTTGGTGATGAACGGAACCGGGGCAGCCAGGGCGGCCAGGGCGCTCTTGCTCTCCTCGGCCCCCACGAAGCCGACCGGCAGGCCGATGATCAGCAACGGTTCGGCCTGCCCCTCGTTGATCAGGCGCAGCAGCTCGAACAGGGCCGTGGGGGCGTTGCCGATCACGAAGATGGCTCGGGGTGTGGCAGCCACGGCCTTGCGCATGGCCGCGATGGAGCGGGTGATCCCCTCTCGTTGGGCCTGCTCCGCCACGTCCGGGTCGGCCACGCGGCAGGACAGGGTGCAGCCGAAGGGTGCCAGGCGGGGCTTGGAAATGCCGGACAGGGCCATGGTGGTGTCGGTGACGATGGCGGCTCCGCTCCTGATGGCGGCCACGGCCCGTTCCACGGCTTGTTCCGAGAAGACCATGGTCCGGCTATAGTCGAAGTCGGCACTGGTGTGGATGGCGCGGCGCACCACCTGCCATTCCGGCTCCGGCCAGTCGTGCGCTCCTGCCTCGTCATCGATGATGCGGAACGACTCCGCCTCGATTGCCTCCGGCCTCATGGTCAGGGAATCCATCAGCGCCACCTCAGCCGGTCCAGGGCCTCGTTGACCCGCTCAGTCTCCACCTCGGCCAGCTTGCGGTGTACCCCCAGGTGGCTCCCCATCTCCATGATCAGGCCGGGATGGCGGGTGCGGGCCTCTGCGATCTCCTCGGGCAGGTCGTGCTGCACGTGGGCCCCCATGAAGAGAAAGTAGGGCATCAGCAGGATGCGTCCGGCTCCGCGGGCCACGCAGGCGTCGATCCCTGCCTGGATGTTCGGTTCGTGCAGTTCGCGGAACGCGACCTCCACGATCTCGAAACCGGTCTGCTCCTGGACCATCTTCGCCACCTGGCGTGCGGCATCGTTGGCCTCGGGGATGCGGCTGCCGTGGGCCATCATCAGTAGTGCGGTCTTCATGGTACCTCGCAGATTGGATTGATGTGGTGCCATGGAAAAAGCCTGCGCGTGTGTGCCGAGCGTGACTCCTCCAGGCTGGTAGGCGGGCATTTTGCCCCAGCCTGCCGTTGCAGTCAAGCATTGTGCGGATGGGGGAGGGAAGATGGATGGGGAACGGTCGAACGCGATGAACGCTTTCGATGGCTTGTGGGCTGATGCCGTCAGGGTGCCTTCTATGGCTGCCGTGTAATCACCTGGCGGTGCTTGTGGTTTGTCCCAAGGTGATCATGCCGTTTCCCTCGGGATCGATCCCTCGCAGATGCTCCCATGGCCCGGAAAGCGGTTCGCCGGCCGGCTCGCCGTTCAGCCGCTCCACCAGTTCCCCTGCGATCCGCCAGGAGGGGAGGAGATCGCCGCCGGGCGGCGTGGTGCGGTGCACCCGGGGCGGATGCCCGGCCGGATCGAGCCCCTTGATGGGGAAGCCCGGCTGCATGACCTGACGGGAGCGCTGGGCGCGCCCCTCGTTGCTGATGAAAGTACCGTCCTGTTCCACCCAGGCGGTGCACGGCAGGAC
>DATBXI010000503.1:0-2012 GCA_036514355.1 Desulfuromonadaceae bacterium | reverse complement strand
TGATGGGGAAAATATTAAGCCGGTTACACCTATGGCCGGATCATCTGCACCAGCCGTCCCCGGATGTAAACACGACACCTGTCACCATATCTGACAGCCCGCCCGGGGAGGGGTTCCCCCACCCCACAGCCTCTTCGATGCATCATTTTAAAATCATTAGACTAGTTCTTCGCGATCCTCCTGGTGTCCCGCGTTGGCATCTGGCTTGTAGTGGTTCCCCTGTACGTGCCAGGTTAAACCAATTTGCCATTGCGGACCCACGAAGGAGGGTGCATGTCTATCGTCCCCAGGATGTCTCCGGCCATCGTTGTTTTTCTGCATTGCCTGCTGATCCTTGCCGCCTGCAGCGGAGGCGGGGGCGGGGGCTCCCATGACAGCGGCACCGGCGGCGATGGCGGCGGCACCGTCACGCCAGTCGCACAGTCCCAATACGTGGTCTTTGCCTGGAACGACCTGGGCATGCACTGCCTCAACCCGACCTATGACACGGCGGTGATACTCCCTCCCTACAATACGGTCTGGGCCCAGGTGGTGAAGCGGGGCAATCCGCCCCGGGTGGTGACCAGCGGCCTGACGGTGGAGTACCGGATCCTCAATAACACCAGATCCAGCACCAAGGGGAGCTTCGGCCAGTTCTGGGCCAATGCCATGGCCCTGTTCGGGGCGACCCTGGCGCCGGATACCGGCCTGAACCTGGAGGATCCCACCGTCCATAACGGCCTGGCAGGCACCATGTTGGCCAAGGGGGACCATTTCCAGGTCAACGGCATTCCCGTGACCCCCATCGACGACAGCGGCGTCTGGAACCCGTTCCAGGTGGCGGAGGTGACCGTCAGGGATGCCGGCGGCACGGTGGTGGCCCAGACCCGCGCCACGGTCCCGACCTCGGACGAGATCCACTGCGACAAGTGCCATCAGCCATCCAGCGCCAACAACAATAATCCGTTCCTGGACATCCTGCAGAAGCACGACAAGCTCCACACGCCGCCGAACGGTCTGCTTGTGCCCCGGCAACCGGTGCTGTGTGCGGGGTGCCATGGCGCGCCCGAACTGGGCCTGACCGGCCCGGGCGATGCGGGGAGCTACCTGTCGGCGGCCATCCACAAGGCCCATGCCCCCAGGACCGCCCCGGACGGCTCGGCGATCACCTGCTACGACTGCCACCCCGGCGCGACCACGCAGTGCAACCGCAGTCTGGCCCACACCGCTGCCAACGGCAACTGCACCACCTGCCACGGCCCCATGCGCCAGGTGGCCTTTTCCATCATCTCCAGCGGCCGGGTTCCCTGGCAGAGCGAGCCCACCTGCGTAAGCTGCCACAGCGGCGTGGCCGAGGTGGATACGGCCACCACCCTCTACCGCAACGCCAAGGGGCACGGCGCCGTCTACTGCGCCGGATGCCACGGCAGCCCCCACGCCATGTTCCCCTCGCGCTTGGCTTCGGACAACTACCAGGCCCTGCAGTACCAGGGCGTGGCCAAGTCCATCGGCAGCTGCGGCGTCTGTCACGCTGGATCGCGGGGCGCGGGTGCGTCCGAGTTCCTGTCCACCCACGGCACGGGTGGCGAGGCGTCGAGCGCGTGCAACGTCTGCCATACCGGCATCATGTCCAGCGATACGACCAAGTGGCCGCACCAGTACCAGTGGAAAAATAGATAACCACTCCGTTGTCTGGTACAGCGCAGCACATGAAAAAGGCGGCCCTTTATGGGGGCCGCCTTTTTCATAAACACCGCGGGCGTATCAACCTCAGTCGCGACGTACGGCAATCGCCGAGCGCCGGCGTCTGACGCACAGGAGACCGCTTGCGGCCATGAAGAGCGCCATTCCTCCCGCAGCGACGGGAGAGGCCACCGCAAAGACCAGCGGCGTCAGCAGCAGCCGCGTCAGCAAGCGCAGCGTGTCGTGGCGGGCGATGAAGTTGGCTACGGGAGGGCTGAGGCGGTAGTAGAGGCTCACGAAGGCCCGGCCCGGCCCGCTGGTCAGGAGATACCGGTCGCGGAAGTCGCGCA
>DATBXI010000502.1:0-4876 GCA_036514355.1 Desulfuromonadaceae bacterium | reverse complement strand
GGCATGACCGCGTCGGCGGTGAAATCAGGGGCTTCCTTGGTAACGAGGGTGGGGGTGCACATGTTGAATGTTCTCCTTTACGGTGAAAGTTAACGCGAATTGGTAAACGTAATACCAGCCAATGGTGTGCTTGTCAATAGGATAAAAATAGTCTTTTAGTCTTTTTTGTGGATAGGTGCTGATGAACGTCGCGGCCGACGTGGGGAGGCCGGAAGAGAGGGGCAGGTCTTTGCGGGATTCCAGTATGTAAAGCGGAAAATATTAACTAGTTGGACAGATGTGCACACGATAATTTGGGGCTGTCCCCGGACCTGGAACAGCCGCGTCACAGCGCCCCCAGCACCTTCAGCAGGTGCGGCACCATCTGCTTCTTGCGGGACATGACTCCCTTCAGCTCGTACAGGTGCGGCTCCACCTGGGGATACCCCATGACGTGGGCCAGCTCGTTCTTCCCCTCCACCAGGAACAGGGTCGTCTCGCTGTAGATATCTGTCACCATCAGCCCGGCCAGGTGGAGCCGGTCCTGCTCCTTGACCCGCTTCAGCTCCTGCCGCAGCGTCTCCTTCAGGTCGTTGAACTCGTCGAAACCGACCACCTCAACCTGCCCCACCCCGAACAGGGTGTCCGCCGCGCTGAAGTGTTTGAAGTCGGCCCTGATGGCCTTCTCCGCCGTGGGGTAGGCGGAAAAGCCGCTGCACGAGGAGAAGATCTCACGGCCGAACGCCAGGTGGTCGCGCCCTGCACGCTCCTCCAGCCAGAGCACCATCTCCCGGTCCCGGCCGGTGGTGGTGGGCGACTTGAGGATGACCGTGTCCGAGAGGATGCCGGCCAGGAGCAGTCCGGCGATACGCTCTGCCGGCTCAATCCCCCGCTCCCGGTACAGCGACGCCACCACGGTGCAGGTGCTCCCCACCGGTGCGGCCATGAAGGTGATCGGCTGGTTGGTGGGGGGATTGCCCAGCTTGTGGTGGTCCACCACCTCCAGGATCTCCAGGGACTCGGCACCCGGTACGGCCTGGGACAGCTCGTTGTGGTCCACCAGGATCAGGGCGTGGGGGATCGGCGCCAGGAGGGACGACTTGGTGGCGATGCCGGCAATGCTGCCGTCCTCCTCCACCACGATCACCGCCGGCTCGCCCGAGTGCAGGAGCTTGAGGCGCAGGTGCTCCAGCGGCTCCCCGACGCCCACCTGCTCGAACTTGGCCTCCACGAAACAGGAGAGCGGCGTGGAAAGCCGAGCCAGGGAGGCAGCGGTGGCGGTATCGTGGGGGGTGGAGAGGACGGTCACCCCGTTCTCCCGCGCCAGGTCCAGCAGGTCCGGACGGACGGGAAAACCGCCGGTTACCACCAGGAGGCGCACCCCCTTCTCTATGGCGGCCTGCTGGATGGACGGGCGGTCGCCGGTCATGATGAGAAGCGTGGTAGGGTCGTAGCCGGCGATGCGCGAGGTGAAGGACTCCTCCACCATGGCGCCGATGAACAGGTGCAGGTGCTCCACGTCATCCGCGGCTTCGCCCGTCAGGAAAATCGCCTCCAGGCACTCCGCCAGGGCCGCGAGGGAGGTGTCGACCCCGCGCTTGCGGTCTGTGCCGGCCACCAGGTACTTCTCCGACAGCTTCAGCAGGGAGACGACCCCCACCGGCGCGTTGGCCCCGTCCACCACCGGCAGCACCCGGATGGAGTGCTGGTGGAACAGCTGCAAGGCCTCCTTGAGCGGCACGCCGGCCGAGGCAGTGACCGGACGGCGGGAGATGACGTCCCGCACCTTGGGGTGCACGTCCGCCAGGTAAAGGGGCGCCTCGATGCCCACCTGCTCCAGGATATAACGGGTCTGGGGATTGGGCTCGCCGGCCATGGCGGCCCGCACGTTGGCCTGGCCGAGCTGTTGCTTCAGCTCCGCGTAGGCGATGGCCGAGGCAATGGAATCGGTGTCGGGATTTCTATGCCCGATCACGTAGATTTGCTTGATCATGGGGTGTCCTCGTGGATGGTGTCCTCAATTATAAGTACGGAGTGAACAGGCGGGCGAAGTTGTCCCTGAGCTTGGCCGGCATGCTGCGCTGTTGCAGTTCTTCCGGGAACAGCTCACGGGACGCGGCCAGGGAGGTTTCAAAGTGGCGGCGGATGCGGGCGGCAAAGGCGCTGTCGAAAATGCTCAGGTTCAATTCGAAGTTGAGCCGCAGGCTCCGGGCGTCCAGGTTGGCCGAGCCGATCAGGGTCCAGATGTCGTCCACCAGGAACAGCTTGGTGTGCACGAAGGGGGGGGGCTGGTAGAAGACCCGCACGCCGTTGCTCAGCAGTTCTCCCAAAAGGGCTCGGCCGGCCCAATGAACGAACGGCAGGTTGTTGCTCTCCGGGAGCACGATGCGCACGTCCACGCCCCGCAGGGCGGTGGTGATCAGGGCCGCCGCCATGGGGCGGTCGGGCACGAAGTAGGGGGTCATGATGAGCACGGACTCTCCCGCGCAGGCCAGGGCCCCCATGATGATCTGTTCCAGCTTCCTGAACTCCCGGTCCGGGCCGTCGCTGATGCAGCGTGCCAGCGCCTCTCCCGCGCATGGCACCGGGGGGAAAAAACGCGGGTTGTCCAGCCGCTCGCCGGTCACGAAGTGCCAGTCCTCCAGGAACGCGCGTTGCAGGTCCCCCACCACCGGCCCCTGGACGCGGAAATGCAGGTCGTGGATGGCTATCCCCGGGGCATGGCGGCGCGCCTGGTGGCGCTTGCGGATGTTCATGCCGCCGGTGAACGCCTCGCAGCCGTCGATGATCAGGAGCTTGCGATGATTGCGCAGATTGATGTAGGCACCGTGCCGCAACGGGAGAAAACGCTCCAGCCGCACCCCTGACCCTGCCAGCGCTTTTCGGGCCGGGACGCAGCTGTATCGTTCCCCCAGGGCGTCGATGATCACCCGCACCTCCACTCCCCGCTTCGCCGCGTTCTTCAGGCCTGCGACGAATTCCGCCCCGATGCCGTCGGCATCGAATATGTAGCTGCTCAGGTTGATGCTCTCCCGGGCATGGCCGATGGCCTCCAGCATGGCGGGGTAGGCGGATTCGCCGTCCACCAAAGGGGTGATGCTGTTCCCTTCGCGCAGCCTGGATCGTACCACCTTGTCCGCCAGGATGCGCAGGTCGCGCAGATGGAGGGCCGTGGGGGGGAGTTCCGGTGGAGGCCCGTCCTTCCCGTAGGCGGAGGGGTAGATGTCCGTGCCGCTGATGCGGCGGCCGCTTGCGCTCCACTGGCGTGCCCGTCGGGAAATGCGGTTGATGCCGAGGCACCAGTACAGGAACGGGCCGAGAAACGGGAGGGTCAGGTTCAGGCCCATCCATCCCAGGGCCGCGCGCGAATCCCGCTTGTGCAGCAGGGCGTGCCCGGCGGCTGCCAGGGAGATCGCGGCGGCGCACGCCGTGAGGAGGGCGATGAGGAGGCGATCCACGCGGGGCTAATCCAGGTCGATCAGGATATCGTCACCCTCCAGGCGGACGGGAAAGATCCTGAGGGTGAAGTCGGGATGATCGCCGCACCTGCCGTCGCTCAGGTTGAAGCGGTAGCCGTGGCGCGGGCAGGAAATGCTGCCTTCCTTGACCACCCCGGCGGTCATGGGGCTTCCCTGGTGGGGGCACTCGTTCTCGCAGGCATGGATGACCCCCTTGATGTTGACCAGCAGGATCTCACGGCCGGATACGGTAACCACCTTCTTGCCGAAATTGGGCACTTCGCCGATCTTTGCCACTACTGTCATGTGGGACACCTCCAGGCGGGCTTTCTCTCTGTAGAGCAACCCTACCCGAACCCATCCGTTCCGTCAAATCCTGAGTGCCGGTTTTGGAACCATGCTGCATATTATTTGTGCAGCATGGATGCGCTGTCCGGTCGGCGCACGCAGAAACTCGAAAGTAACTTTGATGTAACAAATTGTTATTATTAATTAAAACAATTATGGCACACTCCGTGTATACGAGGAGTCTAACATTAAAATATCAGCTCTAAAGCTGGCCAATAGACATTCTACTCTACAGAACGTGCAATGATGAAACCAAGGAAGATTTCATTTCATCACTGTTCAAAATCAACGATGAAAAGGAGAGGAAAGATGAAACTTGGAAGAATTCTGGCAGCAGCTGGTTTGGTAGTGGCAATGGCGTGCGGTTCGGCACTGGCAACCCCCTCGACGCAGATCTGGATTCCCTCACCCGATGTCAAGGATTACAAACAGTTCCACATCGACATCGACAACTACACCCGTTTTTCCGGCAAGAGCGCCAACGGCTCCAACCCCAACCTGTATGATATCGGCCTGAGCGCCGGAGTGCTCCCCCTCGAAAACCTCAAGCTGGAAGTCGGCATCGATGTCCTGAAATCCGGATTCAACGACGACAGGATATATCCTGCCGACCGGGCTCCGCTCTACTTCA
The DNA here is from genome assembly GCA_036514355.1 of Desulfuromonadaceae bacterium. Lineage (GTDB taxonomy): Bacteria > Desulfobacterota > Desulfuromonadia > Geobacterales > Pseudopelobacteraceae > JACPFJ01. Next base: position 460 of record DATBXI010000502.1, on the reverse strand, counting down.
ACGCCAAGCTGGGCACACCCGAGGATGCCTTCGGCGTCAAGGGGCTGCCGGCCTTTGCGGTGGGCGCCTACAACCTGGGTACGTATGACAAGCCCGAAGCAGGCATCTCCACCCGCCAAAACCTCGTCTACGGCCTGGTGGGCAGGACCTTCCCGGTGATCGGCCGTCTCTCCGCCGGTGGTTACTACGGCTCCAAGCGGGCCCTGGCCACCCCGGGCAATCCGTCCAACACCAACAACAACAGTGGCGTGATGGCCTCCTGGGACCGCACAATGAGCGAGATATCCGACAAGCTCTGGATGGCGGTGGATTACATGAGCGGCAACAACGCCAATGGCGAGATCAGCTATGGCGTCCAGTGGAACTTCACCAAGCAGATCGCCCTGATTACCGGCGTGGTGGTGTTCAACCCGTTCTACAAGACCTCTGCCGCTGACGGCGGCATGAACCCCGGCGGCAG
>DATBXI010000501.1:0-8934 GCA_036514355.1 Desulfuromonadaceae bacterium | reverse complement strand
GTCCTGGACCACATCATCGTGGGGGACGGGGAATACCTGAGCTTCGTGGAGCGAGGGCTGCTGTAGGGAGTCGAGCTATGCCATGACAGCGCAGCGCCTGCTTCGTGGCGCATACGCAAAGGAGAACGCCATCATTCTCATCACGACACTGGAAATATTCGCCTTCGCCATCACGGCCGGGATCGTCGGCTCGATCCTGGGGCTCGGCGGCGGCATCATCATCGTGCCGGCCCTGACGCTGCTGTTCGGCGTGCCCATGCGCACGGCCGTGGCGGCCTCCACGGTCTCCATCATCGCCACCTCCACCGGCGCGGCCGTGGCCTTCCTGCACGACCGGTTGACCAACACCCGGGTGGCCATGTGGCTGGAGATGGGGACCTCCGTCGGGGCCCTGACCGGGGCCCTGATCGCCGGGTACCTCGACCAGCGCGTCCTGTTCATCCTCTTCGGAGCCCTGCTGGCCTATTCGGGGTACAACATGTTCAAGGTCCGCACGGTCGAGCTGCCGGCCGAAGTCGTACCCGACCGGGTGTCGCGGCGGCTGAACCTGGCCGGCTCCTACTACGACCGCCTGCTGGGGAAGAGGGTCGAGTATCAGGTGACCGGGACGATCCCGGCATTGATCGTCATGTACTTTTCCGGGGCCGCGGCCGGCCTCCTGGGGATCGGCGCCGGCATCTTCAAGGTGCCGGCCATGGACCAGATCATGCGCATGCCGTTCAAGGCCTCCACCGCCACCTCCAACTTCATGATCGGCGTCACCGCTGTATCCGGGGCGGTGGTCTATTTCGCCCGGGGGGACGTGAAGCCACTGGTGGCGGGGCCGGTGGTGCTGGGGGTGCTGCTGGGAGCCATCTGGGGCGCCAAGCTGATGGTCCGGCTGAAGCCCTCCACCATCCGCAAGCTCTTCATCCCGCTCATCATCTACACGGCCATCGAGATGATCTACCGGGGGGTGAGGGGATGACCGACGGCATGCACTCGAAACACGAGCCCATAGAACTGGTCCTGGCCCGCCTGCTGCGCGTCGGTTCCTTCATCGCTGCCGTGCTGCTGGCAACGGGCATCGGGATCATGCTGCTGCTGGGGCACGGCAAGGGCGCCACGCGGCTGATAACCGCCGGCCTGGTGGTGCTGATGGCCACGCCCATCCTGCGCGTGCTGACGGCGGGAGCGATCTTTGTCCGGGAGCGGGACTGGCGCTTTGCCCTGTTCTGCCTGGTCGTGCTGTGCGCCCTGGCAGCGGGGATCGTACTGGGGCACGGACATGGGGTGTAGGCCCGGCCCGGCTGAACTGATCCGGCTGTTCCGGAGGGAGAGCAATGGATAGGACAACGACACCCATCCGCTGCGCCTGGGCCGGCAGCGACCCGCTCTACCAGGCCTACCACGACCGCGAATGGGGAGTGCCGGTGCACGACGACCGGCTCCTGTTCGAGTTCCTGACCCTGGAGGGGGCCCAGGCCGGGTTGTCCTGGATCACCATCCTGCGCAAGCGGGAGGCCTACCGAGCCGCCTTTGCCGGCTTCGACCCGGAGCAGGTGGCCCGGTTCGACGAACAGCGCGTGGCCGAGCTGCTGGCCAATCCCGGCATTGTGCGCAACCGCCTGAAGGTGGCGTCGGCAGTGACCAATGCCCGCGCCTTCCTGCGGGTGCAGGAGGAGTTCGGCTCCTTTGACGCCTATATGTGGCGCTTCGTGGACGGTCGCCCGATCCGCAACGCCTGGCGCAGCATCCGGGAGGTGCCGGCCAGCACGCCCGTGTCGGACGCCCTGAGCCGCGACCTGAAGCGCCGCGGCTTCCGCTTCGTGGGCACGACCATCTGCTACGCCCACATGCAGGCCATCGGCATGGTGAACGACCATACGGTGGACTGCTTCCGCTGGCAGGAGCTGGACGGGACCCGGTGAAAAGAGTGTTCGCAGAAGAGGGGACGTATCCATGAAAATCGGCTGGTTTGTGCGCGGGGACATCGACGGGTTCTTCGGGCTGTTCGTGGACAATCTGCTGCAGTTGATGCTGATCGCGGTCCTGTGCGGCACCGTGTGCGGCATGCCTCAGGAACTGGTGTACGGCAGGATCCTGCCCGGCGCGGCGCTCTCGATCCTGGCCGGCAATGCGTTCTACGCGTGGCAGGCGCGGCGGCTGGCCATCAGGACGGGGCGGACGGACGTCACCGCGCTCCCCTACGGCATCAATACCGTCAGCCTCATCGCCTTTGTGTTCCTGATAATCGCCCCGATCTATTTCGCAACAAAGGACCCGCGCCTCGCCTGGCAGGCCGGCCTGTTCGCCTGTCTCGTCAGCGCCCTGCTGGAGTGCGTGGGGGCGTTCGCGGGGGACTGGCTCCGCAGGCACACGCCGCGGGCCGCGCTCCTGTCGTCCCTGGCCGGCATCGCCATCACCTTCATATCCATGGGGTTCGTGTTCCAGATCTTTGCCATGCCGGCCCTGGCGGTCGTGCCCGCATTGTTCGTGATCGCGGTCTATGGAGGGCGGATCAAGCTTCCCCTGGGGCTTCCGGGAGGGTTCATCGCCGTGCTGCTGGGGGTGGCCATGGGGTGGCTGCTCCGCTGGGCCGGGTATCCGTATTTTCAGCCGCTCCAGGAGCCGTACCGGTTTGCCGTCCACCTGCCCCAAACCGCCTTTGCCGACATGCTCGCCTTTCTGGTCAACGGGCAGGGGTGGCGCTACTTCTCCGTCATCTTCCCCATGGCGCTGTTCAACGTGATCGGATCGCTCCAGAACCTGGAAAGCGCGGAAGCGGCCGGCGACCGGTACGCGACCCGGTCGTCGCTCCTGGTCAACGGGTTCGGGTCGATTGTGGCGGCGTGCCTGGGCAACCCGTTCCCCACCACCATCTATATCGGCCATCCGGGGTGGAAGGCCATGGGTGCCCGGTGGGGGTACTCCATCCTGAACGGCGTGGTGATCACGGTCCTCTGCCTCATCGGCGGGGTTACCCTGGTGCTCAAGGTGGTGCCGATGGAGGCCATGATCGGCATCCTGCTCTGGATCGGGATCATCATCACGGCCCAGGCGTTTCAGGAGGTACCCAGGCGGCACAGCATGGCGGTGGCGCTCGGACTGGTGCCGGCGCTGGCGGCCTGGGCGCTGCTGCTGGTGGAAACGACCCTGCGCACGGCGGGCGCCAGCCTGTACGACGTGGCGCCCCGGTTCGGCGGCAACCTGTATGTGTACGGCATCATCTCCCTGAGCCAGGGCTTCATGCTCACCTGCATGATCCTCTCCGCCACCATGGTGTTCGTGATCGAGAGGCACTTCCTCAAGGCGGCGCTATGGACGGCAACCGCCGCCGTGCTTGCCTTCTTCGGCGTCATCCACGCCTATGCGCTGACACCGGCGGGGGTGCAGAACAGGTTCGGATTCGGCGCAGCCAAGGCCTATGCCTGCGCCTACCTGATCACCGCCCTGCTGCTGGTGGCCCTCCACTACCACAACCGCGGCCAGGAGTCCGAGAGCACCGGCATCGTCACCTAGTGCCCTGTGACCTTAAAACCGTTGCAGCTTCCCCCATCCTTCCCCTCGCCCCGCCTTTGGCCACCTTCTCCCCCTGGGAGAAAGGATAGGATGAGGGCTTTGCCCGCATCACTACGTCGGGGCGGACATCCTCACCGCACCAGCGCCAGCGCTTCATCCGCGGCTCGCTGGGCAGCTGCCACGCAGTCGTTCAGCCCGATGCCGCGGTAGGAGTTGCCGGTCAGGATCAGGCCGGGATGCCCCTTCAGCCGCTCGTCCAGCGCTGCCAGGCGTTTGGCGTGGCCGACGGTGTACTGGGGGATGGCCTGCTCGTGGCGGAAGATGCGCACGAACGCAGGCGCGGCCGTGATCCCCATGACCGCCTGGAGGTCCGTTTTCACCCGGCTCACCACCTCGTCGTCGCTGAGCTTCACGTATTCCGGGAAGCAGGCGCCCCCCATCATGCTGCGCAGGAGCACCTTGCCCTGGGGTGCCCGGTTCTCGAACATGCTGGAGTCCCACAGGGTGCCCAGGATGCTCCGTCCCTCCTTTTTCGGGATCAGATAGCCGAAGCCGTCCAGGGGATGGCTGATCCGCTCCCGCTCATAGCCGAAGCAGACCACGGTCATGGAGGCATAGGGGATCTGGTCGAGCACGCCGGCCATGGCCGCATCCAGACCGGCCAGCATGCCGGACGCCGCAAAGGCGGGGGAGGCGACGACGACGCAATCGGCCTCGTGTTCCGCACCGTCGGCGCACCGCAGGCGATAGGGGGCACTCTGCGCCCGCTCCACCACCACTACCGGACTCCCGGGCTGGATGATTTCCCCCAGGGATGCGGCCAATGCATCGGTCAGGAACTGGATCCCCTCACGGAACGAGGTCAGGACCCCGCCGGGGCCGGCGGCGCTGGCAACCGCCTTGCCGGCGGCCTGCTCCTGTTTCTTCTTTTTGGCCAGCCGAATCATGGCCCGGACCAGGCCGCCATACTCCCGCTCCAGCTCGGCAATGCGGGGAAAACAGGACTGCAGCGACATGGTCTCGGGGTCACCGGCAAAGATGCCGGACACCATGGGGGCGATCAGCTTGTCCAGGGCCTCTTGCCCCAGACGGCGGCGGCCGAACGCGGCCAGGGTCTCGTCCACCCCCTGGGGCGCCCGGGCGATGAACGGCGTCGGCTCCAGGGCCAGGCGGAGCTTGCCGGGCCACGAGATCAGCCTGCTCTTGAGGAAGGACGGGCCGTTCTCCGGCAGGCGGTGCAACTCTTCGTCGCTGTAAATAAAGCGCTTGCGGGCGTTGTCGTTGCTGCGGTGGAGGCTCTGCTCCACGCCGATGGCCGAACAGAGCTCCAGGGTCTGGGGCTTGCTGTCCAGGAAGCCGTTGGGACCCCATTCGCACAGGAACCCCTCCTCCCGGATGCTGCGGATCTTGCCGCCGACCCGCTCCTCCTTCTCCAGCAGGACAATGTCCAGATCCACGCCGGCCGTGGCCGCCTTGTCGCGCAGCAGCCAGGCCGTAGCCAGACCGGAGATGCCGCCGCCGACGATGATCACCTTTTTCATGGGGTCCCCCCTCAGTTAGCCGTGTCTGTCGATACTACGTCTGCGGCATGCCACTGTCAAGGCATAGGGGATAAGGCGCGGTTGACAGGCCGCCAAAGGCGCATTACAGTGTGAGCAGACAATGAAAGGCAGGGATTACACATGGCGCAGACCGACTATTACAAGGCCCTCGGCGTCGAAAAGGGCGCCTCGGCCGAGGAGATCAAGAAGGCCTTCCGCAAGCTGGCGGTCAAGTACCACCCCGACCGCAACCCCGGGGACAAGGCTGCCGAAGACAAGTTCAAGGAGATCAACGAGGCCTACGCCGTCCTGTCCGACCCGCAGAAAAAGGAGAAGTACGACACCTTCGGCTCCAGCGGCTTCCATCAGCAGTACAGCCAGGAGGACATCTTCCGCGGCTTCGACTTCAGCAATGTCTACAAGGACATGGGTGCGGGCGGGGGAGAGGACATCTTCTCGCGCCTGTTCGGCGGCGCATTCGGGAGAGGCGGCCGGGGCGGTTTCCGGCGCGGCCCGCAAAAGGGGGCCGACCTGGAGATGGAGACCGACGTCAGCTTTCGGGATGCCGCCCAGGGGGCCGAGAAGCTGGTGGCCTTCCGCCGCAACGGCAAGCGCGAGGAGCTGAAGATCAAGATCCCGGCCGGGGTGGAGAACGGCAGCAAGGTGCGCATCACCGGCAGGGGGGGGCAGGGAGAGGAAGGGGGCCCGGCCGGCGACCTGTATCTGATCATCCGTGTCCTGCCCGATCCGGTATTTACCCGCGAGGGTGGCGATCTGTTCGTCGAGCGCTCGATCCCGTTCAGCGCGGCGTGCCTGGGGACATCCCTGGACGTGCCGACCCTGGAGGGGGACAAGCGCATCAAGGTGCCGCCCGGCATCCAGGCCGGCACCAAGATCCGCCTGAAGGGGTTCGGCGTAAAGTCGCTGGGATCAAACTACAAGGGGGATCTGTTCGTCAAGATCGGCGTACGCGTACCGGAAACCCTGAACGGGGAACAGAAGAAGCTGGTGGAGGAATTGGCCCGGAACGGGTTGTAATGCTGTTTGCCATCCCGGTCTCTCCAATCATCTCGAAACGTCCCTCTCAATTGCCGCCGGCTTGGCGGGGGACTCCTCCATCCGGTCGTAGATAAGCTCCAGCCCCATGTGGATGTCTTTTAGGTACATCTTGATATGTATCAGATGCACGACGATTATCCCCAGCATGATGCCGATAAGCCACAGCGCCATAGTACCCATCCCCATAATACCCATCCCATACTCCTTGCGATATAGTTTCCCGGCACCGGCCGGCGGTCCGGCACGGCCCGGTCATTCCTTTTCAAAGGTGGCGCTCGCCACGAACCAATCCTCGTTGGTGGCGAAGTGGAGCGTGATGGTGTCCTCGGGGTTCTGCGCGGCGACCGTGTACTCTGTGCCGGTAATCACCGATGGCGTGGAAAGCCGGATATCCGACCCTCCCCGGGAAAGGTGCTGCTTGAAGGAGCCGGCGACCATATTGGCGATTTCCCCCACGGCATCGCACACGTCTTCGTTGAACTCGGTCACCTGCACCCCCAGCATGCCCGTTGTCATGGCCAATGCCTGCCGTAACGGGGCATGCAGGCTCACCACGCCGTTATAGGTACCGGCCAGTCCAACCATAGCGGTAACGCAGTTCTCGAATTGGGTCATGGCATCGATCTGCATCGGCAGGTGGAGCAGCGCCTCCATGTCGACCATGGTGCTGAAAACCTCCCGAATATCTTCGGCCAGCAGTCTGACCAACTCGTCTCCCGTCGGTCCCTCCGGCAGGTTTGATGGATTGTGAACCATGGCATGCTCCTCTGTTATATCGATTGTGCGCTCCCCGGGAGCGACATGCTGCGATCAAGATCCATGACCGGGCAGAGCGGCCCGGCGCCGGATCAGGATACCGCTAGGAGCCGCTGTGCATACGCCGCACGGCAAAACGCTTGATGCCGCTATCCAGGCTCCCCGCAACCGCATCAATCTGCAGCAGATCAAGCCGCCCCATCATGCGCGACTCCTCGTCGCTGAGCAGATAACCTTCTTCCAGGCACGCCTCGTTCAGGCCCTCGCTGGCCCGGCTGCGGAAGATGTCGTCGGTAAGAAGACGGCCGAGAACCTTTTCCACGGATTCCTGTGTCATGAGTGCGAACTCCAGCAATGTCCGGAATATGGACAGAATGTGATGCGCCTGTCCAGACAGACAGCAGAAGACATGCCAACCTGGATTTACCCGGTATTTTACCGGGTTTTATGCACTGCATCGTCTGGAGCAGGTTCTGGCGGGTGTCCCATGCATGGACATGCGTCCCGTCATGGGACATGGCCGTACGGGAGAACGGGGAGAGAGTCGGGAAGAGGGTCAGCGGTAGAACATCTTGCGGTTGACTTTCAGCAGGTCGGCGGCCTTGGACTTGTTGCCGCCGCAGCGCTCGAGGGTGATGTCCAGGATCCGGCGTGTGGCGGCGTCCAGCGAGATGTCGTCGGGCCGGAAATTCAGGTGAAAGGAGATGGTGCCGGAAGCCACCGCGGAGGAGGCCGTGGCCTCCGTGCGGTTGCCCGCTCCGGAGGGATAAATGGAGAGATGCTCGGGGCGGATCAATTCGCTGTCTGTGACAATGGTGGCGCGCTCCAGGCAGTTGCGCAGTTCCCGGACATTTCCCGGCCAATCGTAGGCCAGCATCACATCCATGGCCTTCTGGGAGAGGCCGGGGAGTTTTTTGCCCTGGTGGTCGCGCAGCCGGTTGAGGAAATGCTCCGTCAGAAAGGGGATATCCTCCCGCCGTTCCCTGAGCGGGGGGATGGCGATGGGGAACACGTTGATACGGTGGTAGAGGTCCTTGCGGAAGGCGCCGGACGCCACCAGCGCCTCCAGGTTATGGTTGGTGGCCACGATGACACGGCAATCGGCTGTTATGGGGGTGTTCGAGCCGACCTTCTCGAAGGTGCGCTCCTCCAGCACCCGCAGCAGCTTGGCCTGCAATGGCAGCGGCATGTCGCCGATCTCGTCCAGGAGGATGGTGCCGCCGCGGGCCAGGCTGAATTTGCCGTCCCGCTCCCGCTCCGCCCCGGTAAATGCGCCCCGCACATGCCCGAACAGCTCGCTCTCCAGCAGCGTGTCGGGAATGGCGGCGCAGTTGACCGCCACGAACCCGGCAGGAAGGCCTCCGCCGGCAAAATGTATGGCGCGGGACAGGACCTCCTTGCCGCAGCCACTCTCGCCGTAGATGGCCACGGTGGTCTGGGGGGATGACGCCACCCGGCCAGCCAGCTCCAGGGCCTCCTTCATGCGGGGGCAGACGGTAATGATATTCTGGAAGCTGAACTTATCCCGCAGATGGCTTTTCATCTGGTTGTTTTCATTCACGAGACGATGATAGTCCAGCGCTCGCTGGAGCGTGATGCGCAGCTCGTCCGGCTCGCAGTGCTTTTCTACGTAATCGAACGCCCCGCAGCGCATGGCATCGACGGCGCTGGTGATGCTGCCATGGGCGGTCAGGACGATAAACGGGATATCGGCGTGGCGCTCGCGCACCTGCTCCAGAAACGCCATGCCGTCGACAACGGGCATGATCAGGTCGGAAAGGATCAGATCCACCGCTTCCCGCTCCAGGATGGCCAGCCCCTCCTCGACACTTGCGGCCATGACGGGGATGAAGCCGGCAGTGCTCAGTTGTTGCTCCAGCAGAAAACGAAAACTGGCCTGGTCGTCTACGGCGAGTATGGTGGCTGGTGGTGTCATGGGCTCTCACGGTCCGACGTGTGGGATACTATCGAAAATCGAGAGACAATGTACTGCTAAGACATAGTAATTTATAGTGATTTATTTCGCTACGCGCAAGCAAAAGATGCGGCATGCGGCCATGCCAACCGGCGAACGCAT
>DATBXI010000500.1:0-10192 GCA_036514355.1 Desulfuromonadaceae bacterium | reverse complement strand
GATCCGCTCCAGCAGCTCGCGCCGGGCCAGGAAACGGTTCAGCGACTGGCTGCGCTCGGCCATGCAGGTGACGCTGATGCCGCTGGGGATGTGCCGCAGGTGGACGGCGGTGGAGGTCTTGTTGACATGCTGGCCGCCGGCGCCGGACGAGCGCGCGAAGCTCTCCTCCAGGTCCTCTTCCCGCACCCCCAGTTCGGCCATCTTCTGCTGCAGCCAGTGGTTCTTTGCCTCGCTCACGGCAAACCCGGACACTAGGCCTCCCCCTTGCGCCACCTGAAGGCCCGGACCTGGAGGTCGATCATCCCGTCCAGGGGGATGCCCATGGCGACCAGTTCATTGGTCGCAGCCGAGAACTCCAGCTCCTCGATCCGTTCCACCGCCCGCAGCAATTGTCCGTAGAACCCTTTGCGCTCCAGAAGGGCCTCGCTGAGCTCCTCGCTCAGATTGAGGCTCACGATGATCTCCTCGATGGACAGGTCGAAGATGCGTTCCATGAGGGAGAGGATGCCGGCCATGTAGGCCCGCTCCGGGGCCTCCCGGTCATGGCGCAGGACAGGGTGGAGCCGGGCCAGCTGCTCCATGAAGGCGGCCCTGACGGCGGCCATGTCGACCAGGGGGTTCTCGATGCTGTCCTCGTTGTCCGCGGCAAACAGCACCAGCTGCACCCAGCGCTTGATCTGCCGGATCCCGGCCATGCTGAGGGCATGGCGCACGCTCTGGATCCGCTGGCGGGCCCCGAAGGCCACGGAATTCACCAGGAGCAGCAGCTTGTAGGTCAGGGACGGGCTCCCCCTGAAGGTCAGCTCCACCTCCTCCAGGTCGCTGTCGTCCGCCAGCAGGCGCAACAGCTTGAGCAGGGTCGCCATGTTCTCATTCATCCGCTTTTTCTGCATGATGGATGGTTTGGCGAAGTAATAGCCCTGGAAATAGTTGAACCCCAGGTCCCGGCAGGCGTTGAAGACCTCCCGGGATTCCACCTTTTCGGCCAGAAGCTTGAACGGGTAGGGTTTGAACTGCTCCAGCATGGCGGGAAGCTGCTCCAGGGGGGTCAGGAGGAGATCCACCTTAACCAGGTCCACGATCCCGTACAGCGGCTCGAAGCGTGGGTGGTACTCGTGATCGTCCAGGGCCAGGCAAAACCCCTGCGCCTTGAGTTCCCGGCACCGTTCGATCACCTCGGGGGTCGGCTCGATGGTTTCCAGCAGCTCGATCACGATCTGCCCCTTGGGCAGGATCTCCACCGCATCGCCCATCAGCAGTTCGTAATCCAGGTTGATGAACCCCTTGTGCTCACCCAGCATGTCGCCGATGCCGAAGGCGGAAAGGGTGGTCAGGATGACGTGGGCGGTGGCCTGGGAGGCGTCCAGCACCCCGGCCTCGGTATCGGACGCCGCGGCGCGGAAGAGGAGTTCATAGGCATAGAGCTGCTCGTTCCGGTCCAGGATCGGCTGGCGGCCGACGATATAGCTGTTCTCACGCTCCTTCACGCTCATGCCTCCCCGGATGTGGCGTCCCAGGAGCGGTTCATGATCCCCCAGCGCGCGATGGCAGCCACGGTCTTGGCGTCGCTGATGCGCCCGTCGGCCACCATGGCGCAAGCCTCGCGGAAATCGATCCTGATCACGTCCATTTCCTCGTCTGCTTCGGGCTGGGCCGTGCCCTGGGTCAGGCCGCGGCCCGCATACAGGTGAATGATCTCGTCGAACACGCCGGGAGACGAATGGATCCGGCCCAGTGGGATGAGATGGGCTGCGCGCAACCCGGTTTCCTCGGCAAGCTCCCGCTCCGCGCACACCAGCGGCTCTTCCCCCGGAGCAAGGCGGCCGGCCGGGATTTCCATGAGATGCTCCCCCACCGCCGGGCGAAGCTGGCGGATGAGCGAAATGCTCCCGTCCTCGTGCACGGGCAGCACGCCCGCGCCGCCCGGGTGCCGGATGACCTGGAAAGTGTGCCAGCCGCGGGTGCCGACCTCCACCTCCATCTGTTCGATGTCGATAACCAGTCCGTTGAAGAGGGTGCGTCGATCGCGGGTTTCCATGGCGGTACCTTTCCGAAATTGTCACTATATCAACAATCTTGGGCTTTTCCAACGGATAATGCGGGTTCGTTCCCAGTTGCCGAATGAGGGCGAAGATGCTATAAAGCGGGGGCAGCACCATCTCGAAACCCGCCGTACCGCGGCGCCAGGAGGTTGGACGGCACGTGAGGATATCATTTTTGCGACGTTTCTGGGTGACGTTCTCCATCCACGTGGTGGGGTTCTATGCCTCGACCCTCAACCGGTTCGTTTTCAAGGGGGCACACAACATCCCCGCCCATGGCGGCGTGCTGCTGGCCTCCAACCACATTTCCGCGTATGAGACCATCTTTCTCCCCTGGGCCATCCTCAGGCAGCACCCCTTCCAGATGGTGTGGGCGCCGGCCAAGGAGGAACTGTTCGAGAAGCCCTTCCAGCGCCTGCTCTACTCCTCGTGGGGCGCGTTCCCGGTCAGGCGCAAGCGGGATGTCAAGGCCAACCTGGTCATCAATGAGCTGCTGAAGGACCAGAAGGTGATGCTGTTCCCGGAGGGGACGCGGCATAAGGACGGGCGGCTGGGGAAGGGGAACCGGGGGGTGGGCAAGATCATCTATGATACGCGTCCCGCCGTCATCCCCACGGCGCTGATCGGCTTCAACCACTGGAGGTTCCCCGGATTCGGGCAGGCGGCCACGGTGGTCTTCGGGGCGCCGCTGGATTTCAGCGACCTGTATGAGCGGGAGGATTGCAAGGAAACCCATGTGTTGATCACGGAACGGGTCATGGACGCCATTGCCGCCCTCCTGAAGGAAGAAGGTGCCTATGTCGGCGAGGCATAAGGGAGAGGCGGAGGCAGCGGTGCCCGCCGCCGGCACAGTGGAAATCTTTTGCGACGGGGCCTGCAGCGGCAATCCGGGACCCGGCGGCTATGGCGCCATCCTGCGGTTCAACGGCCATGAAAAGGAGATCCGCGGAGGTGCGCCCCATACGACCAACAACCGCATGGAACTGACCGCAGCCATCGAGGCGCTCAAGCGGCTGACGCGCCCCTGCCGGGTCGTTGTCACCACGGATTCCCAGTACCTGGTGAAGGGGATGACCGAATGGATCGCGGGCTGGCAACGCAAGGGATGGATGAACAGCAAGAAGGAGCCGGTGCTCAACCGGGAGCTGTGGGAGGAACTTGTCCTCCTTGCGGACAGGCATGCCATCGAGTGGCGCTGGGTGCGCGGCCATGACGGTCACGTGGAGAACGAGCGTTGCGATGTGATGGCGCGGGAGGCGTTGCTGGAGGTGACCGGGAAAAACGGGGCGTGACAGTGACGCTAGAGGGTGGCGGGCACGCCGTCCATGAGGGTGAATGCGTAGCGGGGGTGCATGAAGGCGTGGGTGGTGGGGTAGCGTGAAAACAGCCAAGCGTTGAAGATCACGGCACCGTTTTCAGTGATCCGAACCTTTGCCCCGGGGTTTTTCAGTGCATTTCCGGAAGAGGTCATGGTGGAGCCTTCTATGACGAAGGCCGGTAGAAAGGCGTCAACCACGATGGTCATGGTTGAGTGCGGCAGGGTGATTCTGCCGCCGATGGGGACGGTGTAGATGGTTGCCTTGGCAGCGGACTTGTCCAGCACGGCGATGCGGACCGCTTTCCATTTGCCCCTGACGCTGTCAGGAACAACGATCGTTGCTTCCTTCTTGACGGTGTGCGACGTTGCCGTATCCACGTTCGGCAGGAGGGGGTCCGCCTGCTGCTGACACCCCCACAGTCCCATGGACAGGATAAGCAGCGTTGTTCGTACAAGTACCGTCTTCACCGAGCAAAAAGTACCCATAGTGTAAAATTAGTGGCGGAGAGAGAGGGATTCGAACCCTCGATACCGGTTTCCCAGTATACTCGCTTAGCAGGCGAGCGCCTTCGACCTACTCGGCCATCTCTCCGTGAGTTGTTACGCCCAGCTGAACAGAACGATTCCTATAGCATGAAGCCCATGGGAAAATCAAGACAAATGCTCATCCGTTCCCATAGGGGTGGTGTCAGTCTTCATCCAGTTTGCCCCAGCGGTCCCGCATCTTCCTGCGATGGACGGCGTTTTCGCTTTCCACCTCGCTGATGATGCGCTCGGCTTCTTCGGGGGTGAGTCCGACACTGGGGCGGACCCCCATGAAGTGGGAGTGCTGCTCGCTCGGCGTGTCAAGCGGGCGGGGAAGCGGCGGGCCCGGCCTGAACTTGTCGTTCAAAAACAGGGCGGCTTCGTACTGACCGTTATTCATTACCAGGAAAACTTCAGCGAAAAACCCGCTCTGCAGTCGCTTGACGACAACGGATTGCATAACCTTCATCCCGCGTGGGACATCGATGAGCTCAGCCATGGTACCCTCCGTACGCCTCTGACGTGAGATGCCCACAGCTTGTGGGATCTACAGGCGGCGTGTTTTACTCCCGCACTATTGGTTTCCTTTTTTCAGGTCGATGAGGATCAGTTTGGCAACAGCCTTCAGGGTTTCGAATACACCGTGGCCTGCGGTGGCGCATGCCTCGAAGTCGGGAACGCCGGTCGGGTTCAGCTCCCGGCGCAGTTCATCGACCGTAACGATATTCGGCAGATCGCGTTTGTTGTACTGGACGACATAGGGCAGCCTGTCCAGCTCGTACCCCTGTTCCGTGAGGTTGGTGCGCAGGTTGTCCAGGGACTCGATGTTGGCATCCATGCGCTCCTCCTGGGAGTCGGCCACGAAAACAACGCCGTCAACCCCTTTCAGGATCAGCTTGCGGGACGCGTCATAGAATACCTGGCCGGGCACGGTGTAGAGATGGAAGCGGGTCTTGAAGCCGCGGATCTCACCCAGAGCCAGTGGCAGGAAATCGAAAAAGAGCGTTCGCTCGGTTTCGGTGGCCAGGCTGATCATCTTGCCTTTTGCCTCCGGGGCGGTCGTTTCGTAGATATGCTGAAGATTGGTGGTCTTGCCGCATAGCCCTGGGCCATAATAGACAATTTTGCAATTTATTTCACGGGAGGCGTAGTTGATGAAAGACATCTCGTGGGTTACCTCGGGGCATCAGCTGAACAGGTTGTCTATGTCGTCGTCGGTGATCTCGGCAAAGGGGAAATCGGAGATGCCCCGCTTCTCCCTGTCTTCTGCCTTTTTGAGCAGTTTGTCAAAAATGGCGGAAAGCTCTTCGGATGACTTCTTCACCCGCAGGCGGACGAGCCCCAGGGAGGAATGCTTGTCGAACAGGACCACCAGGATGACCCTGCCGCCGACGATCGAAATGTGAAGGTTGTCCTTCTCCCCTTCATGGAACAGGATGGAGAACTCTTTTTCCCCGATCAGCTTGGCAAGACCGCCGGTGGCGGCGATGTTGCCGGCGGTAAGCGATGCCAGCGATGTGGTGTCGAAGCGCTCGGTTTCGCCCACGCCGGAGATCAGTTGGCCGTTTTTGTCGACCAGGAAGATCACCCTGGCGTTGGCTTCCTTCAGGAGGCGCTGGATAACCTCGTTGATCTCCTGAAACTCTTCATCGTACATGACCATTTGTGGGTTGGACACGCCGTTCTCCTTTGGTGGCCGTGGTCGATAATCGGGGTGGCAAAGAAAAAATGTATCAAATTTTTATAACAGAATCGATGGGCCGTTTCAAGCCCATTGCACGAAAAGCCCATGGCGTACGATGGAATTGTCCTTGAGTTTACGCGCTCTTTCGGGTACGATTTTTTTGCAGGGCGCTGATAATAAAGGTGTCCGTACTCGATGGAAACGGGAGAGATATGCAAACGGAATTCATCCCTAAATGGATCGCCTGGGAGACCACCCAGAAATGCAATCTGCGCTGCGTCCACTGCCGCTGCTCCTCGGAGATGACCTCCTCGGAAGGTGATTTCACCACGCAGGAGGGGAAAGATCTGCTCAAGCAAATAGCGGATTTTTCCAAGCCGGTGGTGGTCCTCTCCGGCGGGGAGCCGCTGCTGCGCCAAGATATCTTCGAGCTGGCCGAATACGGCACCTCGCTGGGATTGCGCATGTGCATGGCCTCCAATGGTGCCCTGGTCACCGACGACATCTGTGCGAAGATGAAGCAGGCCGACATCAAGATGGTGTCGCTTTCGCTGGACGGCTCGACGGCGGCGGTGCACGACGATTTTCGCCAGTGCCCCGGTTCGTTCGAGGGGGTCGTGCGCGCGGCGGAGATCTTCCGGCGCAACGGCCAGAAGTTTCTGATCAACTCCTCCTTCACCAAGCGCAACCAGCATGACATAGCCAACACCTTCAAGCTGGCCAAGTCGTTGGGCGCCACTGCCTGGTACATGTTCATGATCGTACCCACCGGCCGTGGTGAGGAGATCATGAACGAACTCATCTCCAAGGAGGACTACGAGGAGATCCTGGACTGGCATTATCAGCAGGAAAAGCAGGAGGAGGACATCCTCATGCGCCCCACCTGCGCGCCCCACTACTATCGCATCGTCCCCCAGAAGGCCAAGGCCGAGGGGGCCAAGTTCGAGCGCCGCTCCCTGACCTTCTCCACGGGCGGCGGCAAGGGATGCATCGCTGCGCAGACCATCTGTCTGATCGACTGCTTCGGCAATGTCAAGCCCTGTTCCTACTTCCATCGCACTGCCGGCAATGTCAAGCAGACGCCGTTCCGCGAGATATGGGAGAACTCCGAGATATTCCGCAATCTGCGCGATTTTAAGTCCTACAAGGGAAAATGTGGGGAGTGCGAGTACCTCAATGTCTGCGGCGGCTGTCGTGCCAGGGCGGATGCGGTCCACGGCGACTACATGGAAGAGGAACCCTTCTGCAACTATGTCCCCATCCGCATCCAGCGTCAGGAGGATGCGGGGAAAGGCAAATAATCTATTGACAGGTGTGAGCGCTCTGGGCTATAAGATTGTTTCTTTTCGCCCAGGTAGCTCAGTCGGTAGAGCAGAGGACTGAAAATCCTCGTGTCGGCGGTTCGATTCCGTCCCTGGGCACCATATTAGACACTAGAACAGGCACTTGCGATACCGACCGCAAGTGCCTGTTTTCTTTTGAGGCAAGTTTTGACGCAGATCGAAATTTGCTTACGCCCCTACCCTGACTTAAGTTCTGTTCGTTTCACTTGCCCAAAAATGTTAGTGTGCCATATATTGTTGCACTAATCCGAGTCATAAGATGTCACACTTAGAATCAACAACTGCGCGTTTAAGGTTAAAAATGAGCGAACAAAACAACAACGATCCCCTGCACGGGGTTACGCTGAAGCTGATCCTGGAACAACTGTCCGCGGAGTTTGGCTGGGAGGGGATGGGCAAGGTTATCCCTGTCCGCTGCTTTACCCATGACCCGAGCATTGTCTCGAGTCTGAAGTTTTTGCGCCAGACCCCGTGGGCCAGAGACAAGGTTGAAGAGATGTACCTGAGATGGAAGATCGGGCAGATGCCGTGATTACAAGCAAACCGAAACACGGCCCCAAGGGGGTCACACTGCTGTACGAGGATAACGACGTCATCGTGGTGGACAAGCCCTGCGGCCTGCTGACCATGGGCACCGAGCGGGACAAATCCCGCACTGTTCATACTATCCTGAACGACTACGTCCGCAAGGGCAACCCCAAGTCGCGCAACCGGGTCTACATCGTGCACCGGCTGGACCGCGATACCTCCGGGATTTTGCTGTTTGCCAAAAGCGAGCAGGCCAAGCTGTTCCTGCAGACCGACTGGGACAACACCACCAAGATCTACCTGACGGTGGTCACCGGCCACCTCTCGCCGCCGCAGGGGACCATCAGCAGCTACTTGGCCGAGAATGCCGCCTTCAATGTCTACTCGACCCCCGACCCGACCAAGGGCAAGTTGTCGCAGACAGCCTACACGCTGATCAAAGAGCAGAAAGGCCTCAGCCTGCTGCGGATCGACCTGCTGACCGGCCGAAAACACCAGATCCGGGTGCATTTTGCCGAAAAGGGGCATCCGGTGGTCGGCGACCGCAAGTACGGCAAGGACAATGCCTCCTGCCCCAACTTGGCGCTGCATGCCTGCACGATCTGCTTCACCCACCCCTCCAGTGGTCAGAAGATGCGATTTGAGACCCGGATTCCCGAGCTGTTCATCCGGCTGGTGGGACCATTCCAACTGCCGCCGACGGAATAGCAGCCAACTGTGGTAGGAAACAGTACGACGGTGTATGCAATTGCCGAAATCAGTTGAAGTCATAATGGAACCAGACGATGTCCTCATTCAGAGGGACGAGCCCGATGACCGCGAGGATGGGGTCGAAGTCCCCTGGGACCGGATCAATTCCGATACCCTGCGCACCATGGTGGAGGAGTTCGTCACCAGGGAATGGTCCGAACTCGCCGATGCCGGCTTCTCTCTTGAGGTCAAGGTGGAGCAGGTCCTCCAGCAGTTGCGAGACGGAAGGGCCAAAGTGGTATACGACCAGGTTTCGGAAACGTGCAATATAGTCCCTACGGAAATCAGGTAAGGCGTGGTATGCAAAAGTCAGAAAGAGTCTAAATCAACGCATTGGAGGAGTAATGGTTACCATCGATCATTCGCTATGCCGGCGGGACGGCATGTGCAAAAATGTATGCCCCATGGGGCTGTTCGAGGTAGACAACGAGGGCTTCCCCCTCTTTCGCCCCGGTGCTGCCGAGACGTGCATCGCCTGCGGCCACTGTATGGCCGTATGCCATCAGGATGCACTGCAGCACGGGAAGTTGCCCAAGACTGACGCGCCTGTCATCGACACTGCTTTGATGCCTTCCCCCGAGGCTACGGCCCAACTGCTGAGGATCCGCCGCTCCATCCGGGAATTCCGACCTGAGCCGGTGCCGGAGAAAATGATCAGGGGGGCAATTGAGGCAGCCCGATGGGCACCAACAGCGGTCAATTGCCAGCCGGTCCACTGGCTGGTAATCACCGATCCAGCCGAGGTCAAGGCCCTGGCCGGTCAGGTGGTCGAGTTCCTCAAGCAAAGCAGCGGCCTGCCGTCGAGGTATGCAGCTTTCGTCAAGGAGTGGGAAAAGGGCAACGATCTGATTCTGCGCAACGCGCCTCATCTGATAGTGCTGTATGCCGCCGACGACTGGGCCTGGAGCACGGTGGATTGCACCATCACCCTCACCCAGTTCGAGCTAGCTGCCGTGGCGCAGGGCTTCGGCACCTGCTGGGCCGGGTTCCTCATGTGGGCCGCCAGAGAACATGCCCCCATCCGCGAGGCTCTGGGTATCCCTAAGGGGCACGGTGTCTACGGAGCCATGATGATGGGGCTGCCGCGCCACCGCTACTACCGCTCGCCACCGCGCGAGGCAGCGAAGGTTGAATGGCGATAGCCAGGCTAGCAACCTTACTCAGGCAACCCAGGAGGATGGGACGCTGCAGTCCAAGGCATCGTGGATGAACAGTGGACGCTCACAAATGACGAGCACCTGCCTGAGGCCATAGTTGGAGATGTGCACCATACAAGATAATAGAACAGGCACTTGCGATACCGACCGCAAGTGCCTGTTTAGTTTTTGACGCAGATGTTGATGCAGATCCGATAGTGCTGAGATCCCATGCCTCGGTCGGCTGCGATCCCCGTCAGTCACTGGACCGGACGCACAGCGATTACCGGCCCTCCAGTGCGGCCCGCATCCGTTGCAGGGCCTCGGCCAGCAGCGAACGCGGGCAGCCGAAATTGAGCCTGACAAAACCGGGTGCATCGAAATCCGCGCCGTCGGACAGCCCGACCCCGGCCTGCTCGAAGAACCGCGCCGGCTGGTCGATGCCTGTCTGGCGGGCATCGATCCAGGCCAGGTAGGTCGCCTCCACCGGGGTCATGGACAGGCCCGGTATCCGCGCCACCTCGTTCATGACCAGATCGCGGTTGGCGCGCAGGTAGGCGATCAGCGCCCGCCGCCACTCCTCTCCTGCCCGGTAGGCGGCCTCGGCGGCGGTATAGCCGAGGGCGTTCACATGCGGCACGATACGCCCCATGGCCGCCTTGAACGCGCGGCGCAGACCCGGATCGGAGATGACTGCGAACGAGCATCCCAGGCCGGGGATGTTGTAGGTCTTGCTGGGGGCCATGAGGGTGATGGTGCGGCGGGCCGTTTCCGGGGACAGGGTGGCGATGGGGATGTGGCGCTTGCCGCTGTCCAGCACCAGGCCGGCGTGGATGTCGTCGGAACCGATCACCAGGTCGTGACGT
>DATBXI010000499.1:0-5353 GCA_036514355.1 Desulfuromonadaceae bacterium | reverse complement strand
GCAGGTGTAAAACCGTACTCCTGCCAGCGCCGCGCCACCAGCTCGCTCACCGCGGGGTCGGGCGCAATCCGCTGGAGCGCCAGGGAGCTGCCGGTGGCGTCCAGGGCCCAGCGCCGCCCGCTGGCGTCGGGAAACAGGTCGCCCCTGAACTCCGCCAGGTTGATGCCGCGCCAGGCAACCCCGGCGAAATCGCCCCCGTCCGCCTCAGCGTCGACGAAAACCAGAAGCCGTGCAGCGCCGAACCAGGGGAGCAACCAGAGCAGCTCCGCTGTTTCCCTTACCATGCCGGGCCGAGGGTTTTCAAGGGAAATGACCGCGCTCTGGTGAAAGACCCATTCCAGCGGGAAATGGATATCAGCCACAACGGGAACGAGTCGCCGGAGAAAGGCCCGCAACAGCCGCTCCCAGGCCCTGGCCATCCAGCAGTCCTCCATGGGGGGCGGCCCCACCACCGTTGCCAGGATAACGGCATCGGGCCGGTGCCTGATGGCGGTCACCCGCAGGAGCGGGGCCGGACCGGCAGGGGAGTAGCAGCCGGTATGGTTACCGAAGGGGCCCTCCACCACCGTTTCCCCCGGATCGACGTACCCCTCGATCACCACCTCGCTGCCAGCGGGGACACGGAGCGGCACGGTACTGCAGGGGACCATGGGGATCGGTTCATTGGCCAGGAACCCGGCAAAGGCCATCTCGTCCAGGTCGCCCGGCAAGGGGAACAGGGCGCTGAAGGTCGCGACAGGCGGCCCGCCCAGGCAGATGGCCAGCGGCATCCGCTCCCCCCGCTGCCTGAACTGCTCCAAGTGCCGGGCCGCACCGCTGGTGGTGCTCCAGCGGATGGCCACTTCGCGCGCTCCCCGCACCTGGCAGCGGTACATGCCGCAGTTGGGGGTGCCGGCGTCGGGATCGGCGCTGAACACCAGCGGCAGGGTGACGTAGCGCGGGAAACCGCAAACGCTGCCGTCCGCGGGCCAGGAGTGGAGAAAGGGGAAAACGGTCAGGTCGGGGGGCTCCATCACGACCGGGTCCGGTTCCTGCCCGGCAACGGGCGCAAATCGGGAGAACTCCGGCAGAGCGGCGATCTGGCTGTCGAGGCGGTCAAAGACCGGTGCGGGGATCCGGTCCAGGAGCGCGGACATCCGTTCGTCGAGCAGATCGAGCCGGCCCACTCCCAAGGCCAGCTCCACCCGGCGTTGCGAGCCAAACAGGTTGGTGGCCAGGGGGAAGCGCGACCCGCGAGGGTGCTCGAAGAGGAGCGCCCTGCCGCCGTCGCGCTCCTTGCAGACCGTGTCGGTTATGGCGGCGATCTCCAGCAGGGGATCGGCCTCGACCCGGATGCGGGCGAGTTCGCCGCACACGTCGAGCAGGGCAATGAATTGGCGGAGGTCGTTCACGGACATGGAGAAACTATAGCAACTTTCAGGTACTTTTGCACAGTCGGTGTAAACCGTTTCACCCGTGTAAAATTATGTTGCAACCGGGGCGGAACACAGAACCCCGTCAGCCGCAACCCAGTGATATGATTGCATATACAACGCGGTATGGTTGTTGCTTGCCCATACGGGTGCAGGAGTCTGCCACGAGGTGCACCCATGAGATCATTATTACGAGTTGCCTTACACACGGCGGCCCTCTTCGAAAAACAGAGTTTCGACTTTTACCTGCGTGCGGCAGACCTGGTGGAGAACAGCCGGGCCAAACAGATGTTCAAACTCCTGGCCAGCGAGGAACTGGCCCATATGCAGGAATTCTGCAGGCTGTATCATCAGCACGGGTTCGGCGACCTGTCCGGCCTGGCGGACCTCCCGGCCGATCTCGACACCACCACCTTCCGGAACCTGCTCACGGCGGTTACTGCCGGCACCCTGGAGCGGGAGGCACTGGAGATCTCACTGCGCGAAGAGCAGGCCTGTATCGACAATTATTCCGAACTCATCAGAGCACTGAATGAGCCCGATGCCCGCAGGGTGTTCGAACATGCGCTGCGTGAGACCCGCGTACATTTGGACATCATTCGGGACGAATATATGCGCCTCACGCGGCTAGCCGACACGCCGGATGAGGTCGTGTACGTTGCAGAGCCGGTGGAGGTGCACAGCAGCAAACCGAAGAAAAACGACCCGGCTCCCGCACTTCAGGACAACCGCGCCAGCCAGCGGTTGCTTGGTGCCCCGAAGTAACTACCCGCCTCTTGCCGACCGACGCGTGCCACGCCATACTCCAGGCTTGGCCCCGGTTGTCGCCCGGAAAACCATTTCCTCTCTCATGCGTCGATGCAATCTGCCAGAACCGGCAGTAGCGGGTGGGTCAGCGCTTCACGGGCAGGTGCGGCGGTTCTTCAGGGACCTGTTCGGCATAAAACAGGATACGGATGGGGAGGACGCGTGAGGTGCCGCGACGGCCTCAGCCGCCGAAACGGTTGCGGTAGTACTCCGTGCCCCTCCGGCGGCGGATGGCCAGGTGGTACAGCTCGTCGTACCTGTGGGCCGCCTCTTCCCAGGTGAAGCGCTCCTTCATGCCGTTCCGCCGCAGGGCCGCCATGCCCTTGGGGTTGTTGTAGAAGGTCCAGGCCGCCCACCCCATGGTGTCGAACAGGGCCTGGGCGTTGTGGTGCCAGAACTTGAAGCCGGTGCCGGCCAGCATGGCCTCGTTGAAGTTCTCCACGCTGTCCTCCAGGCCGCCGGTGGCCCGCACGATGGGGGGTGTGCCGTAGGCCAGGGAGTACATCTGGTTCAGGCCGCACGGCTCGAAGGCCGAGGGCATGACGAAGAAGTCCGCACCCGCCTCCACCTTGTGGGCCAACTCCTCGCTGTAGCCGATGCGGCAGGCGAACTTCTCGGGGTACAGGGCCGCGATGTCGCCGAAGTAGAAATGGGCCCAGGGCTCGCCGTTGCCGATCATGACGAACTGCACGTCCATCTCCAGGATGCGGTGGATCGCCTCGGCGATCAGGTCGGTCCCCTTCTGCCGCACCATGCGGGAGACCACGCCGAACAGCGGCACGTCGTCGCGCTCGGGCAGGCCGAAGGTTGCCTGGAGGTCAGCCTTGCAGGCCGCTTTCCCCTTTTTCACGGTTTTCGCCGTGTAGCGGGCCGCGATGAAGCGATCGGTCGCCGGATTCCACTCCTCGTAGTCCACGCCGTTCAGGATGCCGTACAGGTCGGCGGCCCTATCCCGTACCACTCCCTCCAGCCCCCAGCCGTACTCCGGCGTCTGGATCTCGTGGGCGTACCCCTTGCTGACCGTGGTGAGCAGGGTGGCGTGGTAGATGCCACCCTTGAGCAGGTTGACCTGGTCGTCCTTTTCCAGCTCCAGGAAATTGAAGTGCTTCCAGCCGACCCCCAGCACCTCCATCAGGCCGGGGTAGAAGTTCCCCTGGTGCTGCATGTTGTGGATGGAGAGGAGCGTGGCGGCGTCCCCCACGTAGCGGTCGTGCAGGTAGGAGCTGTTAAGGAGCAGCGGGATGACGCCGGTGTGCCAGTCGTGGGCATGGACCACGTCCGGCCGCCACTCCAGCATCTTGCACAACTCCAGGGACGCCTTGGAGAGGAACACGAACCGGTTGTCGTTGTCCATGTACCCCTGGCCTCCCTGCTGGTAGAGCCCGGCCCGGCCGTAGAACTGTGCGTGCTCCAGGAAGTAGATCGGCACGTCGCTCCCCGGCAGGCGACCCTCCCAGACCCCGCAGTACATGTCGCCGATGATCCCCATGGGCACCACCAGGGTGCCGGGGAGCAGGCGCAGGGCGTATTTGTCACAATCCACGCACCAGTAGCGCGGAATGACCACCCGCACGTCGTGCCCCAGGCGGGCAAGGTATTTGGGGAGGGAGCCGACCACGTCGCCGAGCCCCCCTTCCTTGGCGAAGGGGGCAGCCTCGGCTGCGCTGAAGAGGATGGAGAGCTTGGCGTGGGGATGAAGCATGGGGGCTCCGCGGTCTGATGTGCCCCTCATCCGCCCATCCGGGCACCTTCTCCCCAAGGGAGAAGGAATAAAAACCCTCTCCCTGAGGGAGAGGGTGGCCGCAGGCCGGGTGAGGGGGTATCGAGGATATTACTTGGGCACGCTTTCCCAGTCAGCCAGGAACTTCTTGATGCCCGCATCGGTCAGGGGGTGCTTGGCCAGCTGCATGATGACCGAATAGGGGATGGTGGCGATGTCGGCGCCGATCAGGGCCGAGTTGAGGACATGGATCGGGTTGCGCACGCTGGCCACGATGATCTCGGCGGTGTAGCCGTAGTTGTCGAAGATGGTGCGGATCTCCTCGATGATCCCCATGCCGTCCTGGGAGATGTCGTCCAGGCGGCCGACAAAGGGGGAGACGTAGGTGGCGCCGGCCTTGGCGGCCAGCAGGGCCTGCATGGGGGTGAAGATCAGGGTCACGTTGGTCTTGATCTTCAGCGCGGTCAGGGCGTGGGTGGCCTTGAGCCCTTCGGCGGTCATGGGGACCTTGACCACGATGTTCTTGTGGATCTTCACCAGTTCCTTGGCCTCCTTGATCATGCCGGGGGCATCCAGGGAGATCACCTCGGCCGAGATCGGGCCGTCCACGATGGAGACGATCTCCTTGATGACATCCTTGAACTTGCGCCCTGATTTGGCGATCAGGGAGGGGTTGGTGGTGACGCCGTCAACCAGCCCCAGGTCGTGGGCCTCGCGGATCTCTTTTACATCCGCTGTGTCGATGAAAAACTTCATGGTATCCTCCGTTTACGGTGATGTATGGTCAAGCTGTTCGCGAAACTTTTCCAGGCAGTTCATGGAGCAGAAATAATGGCGCTGGCCATCCAGCGTGCCCACCACAGCGTCGTCCTCTGCCACGTAGACCCCGCAGACCGGGTCGCGGTGGGTGACCTCGGCGCCCTCACCTGTCCCGGTACCGCCGGGGCGTGTCTCCTTGGGCGCGGTCAGGGCCTTGACGATGCGAAACCCGATGTAGATGAAGAGCAGCCAGATGAGCAGCCTGATCACGTTGTTTCCTTCTGTCAGATCTTTTTCACGGTCTCGTCGCCGCCCAGAGCGGCCAGCAAATCTGCCATGGTCCGCCCCAGCACCGGATGCACCAGCTCGGGCGCGATGTCGCACAGCGGCTGGAGCACGAAGCGCCGCTCCGCCAGGCGCGGGTGCGGCACGGTCAACGCCGTGTCGTCGATGATTGCAGCGCCGTACAGCAGCAAGTCCAGGTCCATGGTGCGCGGCCCCCAGTGCACCGTGCGCGTCCGAGCGAAGACGGAGTTCTCGATGTGCTGGAGCCGGTTGAGCAGGTCATGGGGCGCAAGGTCGGTCACGAGCCGCAGGACCGCGTTGAAAAACACCGGCTGATCGCTGACCCCCACCGGAGATGTCTCGTAGAACG
>DATBXI010000498.1:0-2825 GCA_036514355.1 Desulfuromonadaceae bacterium | reverse complement strand
CCTGGCCGGGCGCCTTCCACATGTAGTTCAGATATCCTTCACCCTTTTCACGGCACATCCTGGTGATATCCCGCACGATGTAGACGCCGTTGGGGTCCTGCAGGCTGCTCAGGTCCTTCCCCTCCAGACGCTGGTCGGCGTGCACGAGTATGACGTTGCTGTAGTCGTTGAGCCAGAGGTAGCCGCTCTGGCCGTAGCGCATATTCCTGATCACTTTTTTGGCGTCTTCCGGCGGCATCTTTTCCATAACCCGCACCGCCATCTCCACGCACCCCTTGAGCTGCTGTTTCCGCTCGGACAAGAGCGTCGCACGGTAGTCGGCGATCCGTTCCTCCCCCCGTGAGAAAATCTGGGTGATGGAAATAACGGAGATGACGACGGCAATGGAGAGAACGCTGACAAACGTCAGCCCCAGTACCTTGTTCCTCAATGTGATCTTCACGGTGCCCTCCTTGTCCATATTCCTGTAATTGCTGCATAGGTCAGTCGTTTCGCCAGCAGGGCTGCCGGGATTACGCAATCCCATCCTTCGCAACCTCCCCATGGGCATCGGCATCCCTGCGTTCCCGCAGCAGACGCTGAAAATCCACCAGCAGGATTATGCGGCCGCCTCTGGCCATGATCCCCCACAGCCCCTTGCGCAGGGCAAAGGGCTCCACCAGCGGGGGAAAGGGATGAATATCGTCGCTCGTGATCCCGGCCACGTCCTCCATCATGTCGATAACCACCCGATAGTCCCGGCTGTCCCCGGTTCTGATCACGAGGACGCTGGGCGCGCGGTAGGCGACCGCTCCGCCGGAGTACCCCAGCTCGCGGTGAAACCAGGTCACGTCGTCCCTCTCCGCACCCTCCCAGGCGAGCGTCGCTTCCACCTGCTCCGCATCGACGCCGAACGCGACCCCTCCCACGGAAAACAGGAGCAGGTTGAGGCCGATGGCTGCCCGTGTGTCCCCTGCTCCGTTCATAACGTTATCTTTGCCGCCAGTTTTGCCATGTCCAGGAGTGTTACCGTTGCACCGCCATGCCTGATCTCCCCGATCACCAGGTCCCTTGCTGTTCCGCCCAGGGTCGAAAGGGGTGGCTCGATGGCGCTGACCGGTATGTCCACCACATCCTCGATGGAATCGATCATCACGCCGGAATGGAACGCCCCCCATGCGGCCATGGCGATGTGGCACGTACCGGGATCTGCCCGTTCCTCTCCCAAAAAGTAGCGGATGTCGATGACCGACTCGATGTCCCCGCGCACATTGATGAGCCCCGGAAGGTATTCGGGAAGGCCCGGCACCCACCATATCTCGCAGGCCGGGAGGATTTCCCGGATGGCGCTGCCGTAGAACGCATAGCGCTGGGCCGCGGAGGTGAAGATGACGACCTTGACGCGCTCCTCTTCCACGTCAACCACCTCACCCGCCCGGTAGTGCCGTTTGATTTCATCCAGCAGCTCCTCGCTCTTCAGCCTGTCGTCGGATGTCGTCATGTGGTTCCCCGCAACGTGTCCGGATGAAATCCGGCATTTTTTTCATGAAATATGCTTTGCATACCATAGTACGCGTAACTTTTCCACTGATTATAACCATGGTTGAAAATGCCCCTGCATGCCCCCTCCCGCGCCTGCCTCAGTTGGCGTCCTCAGTTCAGCATGCAGTTCGTATTGCAGAAAATTGCGGTTGAATGTATAAGATATGCCAATGAAACAACAACACCCTATTCATCCCTGCGGGTTATCCGGCATGCCGCGGCTGTCCGGCGCGCGCCCCGATTGTCATGCATCGAAATGAGCACAGGGAGGACGTGTCCGCCAAGGTGGACATCAACCCCCTGATCCACCTGTACTGGTTGGATGCCCTGGGTGAGTTCGCCTCCTCCGTCCGGGCCAGGCAGGGATTGCGCAGTATCGTTACCATAGACGAGGAAACATGGTACTTCAATGCCGCGGGTGACCTGGTGATCTCGGCCAGCATTGAAATGGAGACCATCCAGATGGTGATCCCGCAGGGCCTGTGGGAATGGCTGTAGGATGCTATGTGGATTGATTATCCGTGATGTGAGTGGGTATACTCCGGCCTGAAGCGGCCGTACTTACTTCGGAGGGACAACACGTGACCAAAGCTGACATTGTGGAGAAGGTTCAGGGTAAGGTTGGCGGCACGAGACTGGAATGCGCCGCCCTGGTGGAATCTGTCTTGAGCATCATGAAGGACACCCTGGAAACGGGCGAAGACGTCAAGATATCCGGTTTCGGCAGGTTCTCGATCAGAAGCAAGACTGACCGCAGGGGGCGCAACCCGCAGACCGGCGAGGACATGATCATAACCGCCCGCAAGGTGCTGACCTTCAAGCCCTCGCCGGGACTGAGGATGGCGGTCAACGGCGCGGAGTGAACCAGTTTCGGTTGGATAAGCACTCGATCATGCAATAGACACCGTTACGATAAAGCCTCCGAGGTAATAACCCCGGAGGCTTTATCGTGCAACAGGCTCACCGGCTCCGCGGACAGGGCGGACCAGTCTCAGTTGACCGTCACAGTCGTTCCCGTAATAGTTCTTCCCGTTGAGTCGATGACCGACAGGTTTTTGATGGTGAACGCCGATGGCAGCGGGGCGGTCATCCCGGCCTGGACGTCGCACACGACAGTGGCAAATTCACCCGCACTGAAACCTGAGGTGGTAATTGCCGCCACCTTCAAGACCCCGGAAGAAAAGCTCGCACTCATGATACCGCCCGAGGACGTGCCCGAGGCAAAGAAACTGCTGGCAAGCGGGGCCGTGGTGGCCGCGTCTGTTTTTATGGTGACGCCGGCAGGTAACTGCAGGTCAAAAGAG
>DATBXI010000497.1:0-2391 GCA_036514355.1 Desulfuromonadaceae bacterium | reverse complement strand
CACCCGCCAGCCAGCACCCCAGTCTTAATTTTTTATTGCATTTGATATTCGTTTTCATTATTCTGGGACTATAGAGAAGTGGCTGAATTACAGCAATGGAGGTCAAGCCATGAGAAAGCTAGCTATCTTGATTCCGGCACTGGCCGCGGTAATGCTGCTGTCTGCCGCTCCCGCCCGCAGTGACGAGGGGGGAACATACGGTACTGCAGGGGAAGGCATCAAAAAGGACGAATGCCTGTTGGTGGCCATGAACTGTGTTAACAACGTGGATTCGGTCCAGCAACGGATTGACAGGCTGCAGAAAGAAATTGCCAAAGGCACGGACGTTTACACAAGGGATGAACTGAGAATACTCAATGATAAACTGGATGAAGCAAACAGGACATATTTCGAACTGCTGAATGACCGTCCGACAATGGACCGGTAAGGATGCACGTTTGTCACGGATGTAATGGTGACGCAGAGGGGCTGATCTTCACAGCCCCTTTTCTTTGTCTCCATCCCGGACACTTTCCCATCCCACTCAACGGTTTTCAAGACCGGGACCGCCATGAGCGTACGAACCATAACCAGCCCACCTGACTACATTCCGAAGAACTGCTTCAACCGCTGAAGATAATCCTCTCGGTGGGGCACGGCGGAAGCATCCCCCCTGCGGCCGGTAACACTGGCGCTTGTGCGTTGCTGTTCCCGACCGGCAAGGATGCTGCTGAGCATCTCCATCACCGCGGGATTGGCGCGCAGGAGGGGCTCCATCAGCTCCTTGGTCACCTCGGCCAGCCAGACCTCGCGTCTGGCCCGCACCGTTGCGCTGCGCGGCTCGCCGGTCAGGAGCGACATCTCGCCGAAGAACGAATCCTCGCTGATGCTGCCCACCAGCGCACCATCCACGGAAACCTCCAGCTCACCCTTGAGCACGATGAACAGCGAACTGCCACCCTGCCGCTGACGCACCACCACTTCACCGGGCCCAAAAACCCGCACCGGCACCCGCTCGGCAAGGGATACGATGGTCGCCTCATCGAGCATGGCGAACAACTCCGACTGGCGCAATTCGCCGGCCACGTGCGCGCAGGAGAAGGTGAAGGGTAGTTTGGCTTCGGCGGTGATGATCTGGCGGTGGGGAAAGGGAAAACAGGACCCTTCGCGGTTGACCGCGTACCACACCTGGCTGCAGATGACGTCCTGGACGATGAGCTTCCGGGAGGGGTCACGGATCCAGAATCTGAGATGATAGGTGATACCGCTGTCGCCAAAGGAGTGGAGCCAGACGACCGGCTCGGGGGTTGTCAGCACCTCGGGCTCGTCCAGCAGCACCTTGCACAGCAACTCCTTGGCCCGCTCCGGCGGGGTGTCGTAGTTCAGCATCACCTCCAAGGCAACGGCGGGTTTGTCGTCGGTGTCGGCATTGCCGTAGAACGTGACCACATTCTGCATGATGATGCTGTTGGGCACCATTTCCAGGGTATTGTCCAGAGTGCGCAGGGTGGTATAGCGGAAACCGATGTTGACAATCTCGCCGAAGATCCCTTTCTCCTTGATGCTGATCCAATTGTGCCGCTCCATCAGCTTGTCGGTCTGGATGGAAAAGCCGGACAGGGCATTGGTAAGGGTGCTCTGCATGGCAAAGGCGATCACGGCGGTGATGACCGTGGTGGTGGTGACGATGGCCGACAGGTCGATCTTGAACACCAGCCGCAGGGAGATCATGGCCACGGTGAGGTAGACCACGAGGCGCACCGCGTCGCGCAGGAACGAGGGGACCTCGGCCTGGGTATGGAGGCGCAGGTAGATGTCCACGATCAGGTAGATGGCCAGCCTGGCGAGGCAGAAGAGGACAACGACGGTCAGGACCCCCTCCAGCAGGGCCCGATAGCTGGGGATAGCGGAGAGGGCCATTTCGCCGTACAGGAGCAGGAAACCGAGGAGCGAGAGCTTGATGGGGGTGGTGATGCTGGCGGTGATCTCCTGGCTCCGTCTGCGCTTGACCAGCATGACCGCCGTGAAGAACAGCAGGGTCACGGCCAGCACGGCGATGCGGTTGATCAGGATGAAGTTGACGTCGATGAGGGACGACACGGGTGCGGCAACGGTGGGCATGCGGGCGATCTCCTTTGCAGACAGTCATCACTACCCGTGTCAGGCTCCTGAATCCGTGACGCCCGGACCCATATAGCGTCACGGATTCAAGCGGTTTTCAGGGCGCCGATCAGGCTCCGCACACTCTCCACGCCGTTCTCCATCAGCCACTTCTCCATCCCCTCGGCGATCTCCTGGGCCGCGGAAGGGTTGATGAAGCTTGCGGTGCCCACCTGCACGGCCGTGGCACCGGCCAGGATGAACTCCAGGGCATCGGTGGCGGTCATGATGCCGCCGATGCCGATCACGGGC
>DATBXI010000496.1:0-6636 GCA_036514355.1 Desulfuromonadaceae bacterium | reverse complement strand
GCCCCTCCCCTCCCCCCACGTGCCGCTTGCGCATGCAGAAGCGGCAATACACCGGGCATTGGTTCGACACCAGCAGCACCGCCCGGTCGGGATAGCGATGGATCAGGCCAGGCACGGGGCTCAGGTGGGTTTCGGCCAACGGGTCGGGGAGCTGGCCGTCGTCATCCAGTTCCCGCACGTCGGGGATGCACTGCCGCCAGAGCGGATCCCCCGGTTGCCGGATCAGGGCTGCATAGGAGGGAGACAGCCGAAAGGGATAGACATCGGCAACCACTGCCAGTCCGTCGGATTCCGGCAAGTTTTGTGTTATTTTTTGAAGCGTTATCGATTGACTGGTGAAGTAACGCATAAGTCTTTGGGAACACAGGCCGGCAGGCGGCGCTCTCCCATACTCCTGTGGAGAATTAACTTGAAAATATATGTATTATGTGAAATATACAACCCTGTTACCCATAACCGGCGGCAGTTACAAGGGTACCCATCCATGTACACCAGATATTTCGGTTTCAACGAAAAACCGTTTACCCTGACTCCCAATCCCCGCTTCATCTTTCTCAGCAAAAACCACAAAGAGGCCTTTGCCCACCTCCTGTACGGCATCAACAACCACTACGGCTTTATCGCCCTGATCGGCGAGGTGGGGACCGGCAAGACCACGGTGCTTCGCACGCTCCTGGGGCAACTCCAGGATACCACCTACCGCAGCGCCCTGATCTTCAACCCCTGCCCGACCGGCCTTGAGCTGCTGCGCAGCATCAACAGCGAGTTTGACATCCCCGCACATCACGGGCAGGCCACTGAACTGCTGGCCGAATTGAACCAGTTCCTGTTGGCGGAAAATGCCAAAGGCCGGACCGTGGTACTGGTCATCGACGAGGCCCAGACCCTGCGTCCCGAGGTGCTGGAACAGGTTCGCCTCATCTCCAACATGGAAACCGAGAACGACAAGCTGATCCAGATCGTCCTGGCCGGCCAGCCCGAACTGGAATCCCTGCTGGCGCGGCCCGACCTGCGCCAACTTACGCAGCGCATTGCCGTACGGTACCGGCTGCAATTCCTGAGCATGGACGAGACCCGCGCCTATATCCGTCACCGCATGGAGGTGGCCGGCGAGACCGGCGGCGTCTCGTTCGACAGCAACGCCCTCCGGCTGATCCATCTCTACACCCGCGGCATTCCCCGCATGATCAACGTCCTGGCGGACCGGACGCTGCTGGTGGCCTACGGCGATGAACGCCGGCGAATCGGCATGGGCATCGTTTTACGGGCCATAGGAGAGATTACCGGTCTTTCCCGGAGGCGACGCCTCATGCTGACCGTTGCCGGACTGACTGCGATCGTGATTGCGCTGATCCTTGCCGCAGGGGCCGTGCGCCATCCGTCCGCATCCACCGACGCGGCCCAGCCGACTGCCGGCGTCCGGGGGGCACCATGAGTTCGATCCTCAAGGCACTCAAGAAACTGGAAGACAGCAAGGCGGCCCGCCCTCCCGGCTCGCTCCACATCGATACGGACATCCTGCGCAACGATACGCCGCGCCGCGTCTCGTTGCCGGGCATTGCCCTGGCATCGGCGCTGCTGTTCGTCTGCGGAAGCGGCGTCACCTATGTGTACATGAAACCGGCAGGGAAGCCCGTCTCCGGACAGCCCTCCGTGGCAGCCGTTGCCGCACCCCCGACCCCTTCCCTGCCTCAAACGACAGCGCCCCGCCCGCAGGGTGCGCCGGGCGCCGTGACCTCATCTCCGGCACGGTCGCCAGGACAACACGCCACGCCTCGATCCGCCATCCGTACGGCCAAGACGGCAGCACAACGACCAGCCGCAGTAGCCGTGCCCCGCCCGGCACCATCGCCCGGGCAGGCCGCTCCGGTCGTTACGGTGCCGACCGTCAAGGTCAACGGCATTGCCTTTCAGGGGGATGGGGCCGGCAGCGTGGCAGTGATCAATGGGGCTCCAGCAGCTATCGGTGCGGTGATCGATGGGGCCAAGGTGGAGGATATCCAGAGGGACCGGGTGCGGTTCAGCTACAACGGCGAAACGTTCGAAGTCGGCCTGGGGAAATCAAATCGATGAATCGGGCTGCCCCGGAGCAATCACCCGGACAAACCTGACCAGATAATCGATGCCCGACCAGACCGTGAGCAGGGTTGCGATCCAGAGATAGAACATCCCGAAATTGTGCATGTTAACGCGCAGCCAAGGATGCTGGATGCCGAAGAACCAGTTGTAGTCGTAGTGCAGCAGAAGCCCCAGGATGGCCACGATCTGGAAAATGGTCTTGAACTTCCCCAGGTCGCTGGCCTGGATGACGATCCCCTCGCTCGACGCGATGCCCCGCAGTCCCGTGATGACAATCTCCCGCCCCAGAATGAGCAGCACCATCCAGGCCGGCACCCTGTCGAAGGGCAGGATCATGATCATGGCGGCCATGACGATCAGTTTGTCCGCGATCGGGTCCAGAAACTTGCCGAACACGGTCACGATCCCCATGCGGCGGGCCAGATAGCCGTCAAGCCAGTCGGTTATGGATGCCAGCGCAAAGACCGCTGCGGCCCAGAATCCGGCCGATCGCGAGGGTGACAGCAGCAGGCCGGCCATCAGGGGGATGGCGGCGATCCGCATCATGGTGAGGATGTTGGGCAGATTGAGGATGGGATGGTGCGTTCTGGTTGTCATGGTTTCAGTTGCCTTGATAGGATTGCATGTAGGAGAGTACCCGGTTGACATAGGTGCGTGTTTCCGCGTAGGGGGGGATGCCCCCGAACCGGGCCACCTTGTTCAAGCCGGCGTTGTAAGCGGCCAGGGCCAGGGAAACGTCACCGCGGAAGGTGTCCAGCAGGAAGCGCAGGTACTTGACCCCCCCTTCCACGTTGTCTTTGGGATCGAAGCTGTTGGCCACCTTGAGGGACTTTGCGGTGCCCGGCATGAGCTGCATCAGGCCGCTGGCCCCTTTCTGCGAGACGGCATTGGGGTTGTACCCCGATTCGGCGTGGATGACCGCCTTGATCAGCGAGGCGCTGACGCCGTATTTATCGGCGCAACTCTTGATGATATGCTCGTATTCCGCCGGGTTGACCGATTTTGAAAATTGCAGCCTGGTGCGCAACTGCCGGTCTTTCTTCAGGTCGCGCATGAAGATCTTGAAGCGTTTGTCCGTGGGGGCATCGGTGAAATGGACGATCCCCTCCCCGTCCTCAAAGCGATAGATATCCGCCTGTACCGGCATAGCGGTGGCCATGATCACGCTACCTGCCAGTGCGGCCATCAGCCGCGCCCTGTGATTTCCCTGCCGTTTTTGGCCCATGATAGGCCAATAATCCCAAAACACGGCGTTTTGTCAAGTGCAATCGTCCCGGACCCAGTTTGGGAATCCGGGGCAACCAGTTTGAAATTGACATTTTGGGGGGCTTGTTTTACAAAAGTTCTTTAGTTTAAGGAGGTAGACTTTTGAGCAACCAGAGAATCACCTATAAGGATGCCGGGGTTGACATCGCGGCGGGCAACAGCTTTGTCGGCATGATCAAGCCGTTGGTAAAATCGACCTTCCGTCCCGAGGTCATGACGGACATCGGCGGCTTCGGGGGGCTGTTCTCCCTGAACGCCGCCAAGTACCGCAACCCGGTGCTCGTGTCCGGCACGGACGGCGTGGGCACCAAGCTCAAGATCGCCTTCATGGCCGACCGGCACGACACGGTGGGGATCGACCTGGTGGCCATGTGCGTCAACGATATCGTGGTGCAGGGTGCAGAGCCGCTCTTTTTCCTGGACTACCTGGCCACAGGCCGGCTGCTTCCCGAAAAGGCCGCAGCCATTGTCTCGGGTATTGCCGAGGGGTGCCGCCAGGCCGGTTGCGCCCTGATCGGGGGTGAAACCGCCGAGATGCCCGGCTTCTATGCGGACGGTGAATACGACCTGGCCGGTTTCAGCGTGGGGGTGGTGGAGCGGGATCACATCATCGACGGTTCCGGCATCTCGGTCGGCAACCGCCTGATCGGCATCGCCTCCAGCGGTCTCCACAGCAACGGCTACTCCCTGGCGCGCAAACTGATCTTCGAGCGCATGGGGCTGACCATCGATTCCGAACTGTCCGGAACCGGGCACACGGTGGCCGAGGAACTGCTCAGGCCCACCCGCATCTATATCCGGTCCATACTGAACCTGCTCAAGGATTTCACCATCAACGGCATTGCCCACATCACCGGCGGCGGCCTGCTGGAAAACATCCCCCGCGTGCTGCCCCCGGGGTGCCGGGCCTCCATCAACCTGGCAAGCTGGGAGCGGCCGGCGCTGTTCCATATCCTGGCCGAGGCGGGGAACGTGGAGCAGAGCGAGATGTACCGCACCTTTAACATGGGGATCGGCATGGTGCTGGCCGTGACCGCCACCGAGGCCGAAGACGTGCTGGACCGGCTCCACGGGCTGGGCGAGCAGGCCTGGCTGATCGGCGAGATCACCG
This sequence comes from Desulfuromonadaceae bacterium, assembly GCA_036514355.1. Taxonomy (GTDB): domain Bacteria; phylum Desulfobacterota; class Desulfuromonadia; order Geobacterales; family Pseudopelobacteraceae; genus JACPFJ01. Next base: position 2,180 of record DATBXI010000496.1, on the reverse strand, counting down.
CTGCCCCCGATGGCTGCGACGGCGTCGAACTGGTGGAGGGGTAATGGCAGGCGGACGGCCCATCAGGCTGGGGGTACTGGTTTCGGGCAACGGCTCAAACCTGCAGGCGATCATCGACGCTATCGAGGCCGGCGATATCAACGCCCGCATTGCCTGTGTCGTCAGCAACAACCCCGGAGCGTTCGCCCTGACCCGTGCGACCCGCCACGCGGTGCCGGTGGTGATCCATGAGAACAAGGGGTTCGCCAACCGGAGGGAGTATGACACGGCCCTGGTGAAGATGCTGCGCGACCACGGGGTTGAACTGGTCGTTCTGGCCGGATACATGCGGATACTCTCCGACGTGATGATAACGGCGTTTCCCGACGCCATCATGAACATCCACCCTGCCCTGCTGCCGGCCTTCCCCGGCCTGCACGCGCAGAAACAGGCCCTGGACTACGGCGTACGCTTCTCGGGGTGCACGGTGCACTTCGTCGATTGCGGTACCGACACCGGCCCGATCATTCTGCAGGCGGTCGTTCCGGTGGAGCAGGACGACACGGAAGAAACACTCTCCGCCCGCATCCAGCAGGAGGAGCACCGCGCCTATCCCGAGGCGGTACGGCTCTTCTGCGAGGGACGGATCACGCTGGAAGGCAGGCATGTGCGCATCCGGTCATAATTTTCCTTGACACAAAGCCGAAGCAGATGGTATTAAATTTACTTTCACTCAGTTACCACGTAATTTTACGTTCGCATGGAGGTGCAGTTTGGCTCATCACAAGTCGGCAATCAAACGGATCAAGCAGAACGCGAAGAAGAACGCCCGTAACCGGCACGTATCATCGACGCTCAAGACATATATCAAGCGGGTTCGCGAAGCGGTAGCCGCCAAGGACAAGGACGCAGCGGCCGCAGCCCTCAAGGCTGCCATCCCGGTCATCGACGCCTCGGCCTCCAAAGGGGTCATTCACAGCGCCAACGCATCCCGCAACGTGTCGCGTCTGACCAAGCTCGTCAATACCCTCGGCTGATACGCTGCTACACAAAATAGCAAAGGGGACTGCCTTCACGGCATGTCCCCTTTTTTCGTCTTCGCTTTTCGTCAACACTCCAATAGCGCCCCTCGCCCGCCTCTTATGATTTCCAATCAGACCCGGCTGGCCTCGTTCTTATGGTAGACGTCGAAGAAGATCACGCTGTTGTCCCTGACCTCGTGACAGAAGCCGCACTGCTCCTCCAGTTTCTTCCCCTCTTTGCGACAGAGTTCGCACCAGTGGTATATCAGGCGATAGTCGCGCCGCCCAACGTACTTTTTGAGCCGCCCATGGTGTTCTCCGTGCATCCAGCCGTCCGAGTCCCCGGGGTTGTTGAGGAGCCGGTCGATCACGCCAAGGATGCGGCTATGCCCCGGCGGGTCGTGCTTCTCTATCTTTGTCATCTTGGTGGTAAAGGCAGGGGTGGGGAAATAGCTGTACCGTAACATGATGATGGTTTCCTCCTCAGCGCATGGTTTCGCCGCCACAGATCCCGACCACCAGGCCGTGCATCAGGGTATAGGGATGCCCGCCGGTCTTGGAACCCACGTCGCAGCGGTATAACTCCTCGAAGATGCCGCGCAACTCCTCACGCCGGAAGTTTTTTGCCTGCTGGATCATCTCACCCAGGAAGAACGGGATGATGCCCACCTCCCGGCCGATGTCGGCCTGGGGCGCCTTGCGGTCCAGCATCTCCCGGATGCGCCACAACTGCCGGAAATGTCGGGATAGCGCGCCGATTATCTGAAACGTCTCCTCCCCGTTGCGGAACAGGGCATCGAGCGACCTGAGGGCGTTCCTGAGATCGCGGGTACCCAGGAAACGGGCCAGCTCGAAGGCGGTGAATGCCTTGGTGCTGCTGGCCATGGTCCGCACGTCGTCCACCGTGATCCGGGGCCGATCTCCGGCATAGGCCGCCAGTTTTTCCACCTGTGATGAGAGCTCCTGCAGGTTGTTGCCGATCAGGAACGCCAGCAGCTCCGCCCCTGCCGTTTCCAGCTGTTTCCCCTGGAGTGTTGCCTCCCCCTGGATGAAGCCGCCCAGCTTGTTGTCGTAGAGGCGCTTGAATTCCACCAGCGCCCCCTGTTTCTTGAGTTCCAGGAAAAATTTCTTGCGCTGGTCGATCTTGGCGCCGGTGAGGATCAGGCAGGTGGTTGCAGC
>DATBXI010000495.1:0-8629 GCA_036514355.1 Desulfuromonadaceae bacterium | reverse complement strand
TCTCCCTCCGGGAGAGGGCCGGGGTGAGGGGGAAACAACCCAAACCCTCATCTTCTCCGAAAAGCTCGCCTGCGTGGAGTGCGGCATCTCCTACCAGGAGATCACACCGCGCCTGTTCTCCTTCAACAACCCCCACGGCGCCTGCCCGGACTGCACCGGCCTGGGTACCCGCATGTACTTCGACGCCGACCTGGTGATCCCCAACCCGGAGCTGTCCCTGCGCGAAGGGGCCATCGCCCCGTGGGAGAAGCGGCTCGCGGGGTGGTTTCACCTGATCCTGGAGGCACTGGCCAAGGCGTACAAATTCGACATCCGCGCCCCGTTCAAAAAGCTGCCCGAGCAGGTGCGGGACGTGATCCTCAACGGTTCCAAGGGGGAGAAGATCGAATTCTGGTGGGAGGAGGACGGCGGCCGCCGCCACACCTACCAGAAGGAGTTCGAGGGGGTGCTGAACAACCTGGAGCGGCGCTGGCGCGAGACCGAATCGGACGCGGCCCGGGAGGAGCTGGAGAAGTACATGAACGTCATGCCCTGCCCCACCTGCCAGGGGGCCAGGCTCCGCCCCGAGGCCCTGCACGTACTGGTGGGCAGTCGCACCATCCGCGACGTGACCGCCCTCTCCATCCGCGATAGCCTCCGTTTCTTCGAAGAACTGGAACTGACCGACAAGGAGCGGGAGATCGCCCGGCGCATCCTCAAGGAGATCCGCGAACGGCTCTCCTTCCTGGTCAACGTGGGGTTGGATTACCTCTCCCTGGACCGCACCTCCGGGACCCTCTCGGGCGGCGAAGGGCAGCGGATCCGCTTGGCGACCCAGATTGGGTCGTCGCTGGTGGGGGTGCTCTACATCCTGGACGAACCCTCCATCGGCCTGCACCAGCGGGACAACTCGCGCCTCCTGGCCACCCTCAAGCGGCTGCGGGACATCGGCAACACCGTGCTGGTGGTGGAGCACGACGAGGAGACCATCCTGGAGGCGGACCACGTCATCGACATGGGGCCCGGAGCCGGGGTGCACGGCGGCGAAGTGGTGGCCCAGGGTACGCCGGCCCAGGTGATGGCCAACCCCGCCTCCCTCACCGGCCGCTACCTGTCCGGCGACCTGACCATCCCGGTGCCCCCCAAGCGCCGCAAGGCCACCCGGCACCTCAAGGTCATCGGCGCCACGGAGAACAACCTGAAAGGGGTGGACGTGGATATCCCCCTGGGGATCATGACCTGCGTGACCGGCGTCTCCGGCTCGGGCAAGTCCACCCTGGTGATCGACACCCTGCACAAGGTGCTCAGCCAGCGGCTGTACCGGAGCCGGGAGAAGGCCGGCGCCGTGAAGGACGTGCGCGGGCTGGAGCACCTGGACAAGGTGATCAACATCGACCAGTCCCCCATCGGCCGCACCCCCCGTTCCAACCCGGCCACCTACACCGGCGTGTTCGGCGATACCCGCGACCTGTTCTCCAACCTGCCCGAATCCAAGCTCAGGGGATACAAGCCGGGGCGCTACTCGTTCAACGTCAAGGGGGGGCGCTGCGAGGCCTGCTCCGGGGACGGCATCATCAAGATCGAGATGCACTTCCTGCCGGACGTGTACGTGGAATGCGAGGTCTGCAAGGGGGCGCGCTACAACCGGGAAACCCTGGAGGTCCACTACAAGGGGCGCTCCATCGCCGAGGTGCTGGATATGACCGTGTCCCAGACCCTGGAGTTCATGGGGGCCATCCCGCGCATCAGGAACAAGCTCCAGACCCTGGAGGAGGTAGGGCTGGGATACATCACCCTGGGGCAGTCCGCCACCACCCTGTCCGGCGGCGAGGCCCAGCGGGTCAAGCTGGCCAAGGAACTCTCCCGCCGCGCCACCGGCCGCACCATCTACATCCTGGACGAGCCGACCACGGGGCTGCACTTCGAGGACATCCGGAAACTCCTGGAGGTGCTCCAGCGCCTGGTGGATGCCGGCAATACCGTGGTCATCATCGAGCACAACCTGGACGTGATCAAGGCCGCCGACTGGATCATCGACCTGGGGCCGGAAGGGGGGGACCGGGGAGGCGAGATCGTCGCCACCGGTACCCCGGAACAGGTGGCTAAGGTGACCAGGTCCTATACCGGCCAGTACCTGCGCAAGATGCTGTAGGGACTCGGCACGGTTTGCCCGGCCTCTCTCCATGAACAAAGGCCCGGAGCGCTGCTCCGGGCCTTTGTGTTGTCTAACGTAATCAATGAGCGGCTCAGGCGTTGCCGCCGCCGTTCCGGGTACAGGTTTTCAGGGCATCCCTGAGTGCGGCCGCAGCCGCATCCGAGGGGGGCATCCCCCCCATGGCCTTGAGCCAGAAACGGTCAAACACCCCGTTATCCTTCGTTTCCACCACCATCTCCGTCGGGAAGAGGGAAAACAGGCTGAAGACATTCAGGATCGAGGAGAGAAACCCCACCCGGTCCTGGCCGGTCACCTCCACGTACAGGCTGCCGCCGTATTTCTCCGATTGCTCCAGCGCAAAGTCGTACAGCACGACCGACGCCCCGCCGTGGCAGGCGCGCTCCTCGCGCATCAGGGAGACGAAGTCGATGGTCGTGGGATCGGCCACGGTTGCGGGAAACGCCAGGTCGAACAGGGACGACCACTCGGAGGCGGACACCTTGGCGGCATTGCCCCGCACGATGTTGATCTCCTGCCTGCCGAGGCAGGTACAGAGGCGCCCCACCCAGCCCGGCTCCAGCTTTCCCTCCATGGTGAGGACATAGCGGTCACTGCCGTTCTTCCGGAGCGCCGAACTGGCCTTCCCAAAGGCAATGCCCGCCGCTCCGCCACCCCGTTCTTCCTCCAGCGTTGGCTCCATGCCACCCAACTCCCGTCACCCCATATTCAGCATCTTGACCGGCACTCACCCGGAACGGCTCCGCATGCCGGACAACTACACAATGCATGCCAAGCCGTCGCACCGGACAACTCATTAAAATTACGACCACTCACTCCACCGGACGGGATGGCCACCATTCCGGGACGCACGCCCACTGGCCATCCAAAAGGCATCTGCACAAAAAAAGAGCGCACCAGGGGCCCGCGGGCCGCTGTTCAGTGCAACACTTCCTGCACGGCGGCCCGGATATCGGCGGCCTTGATCTTGTCCGATCCCACGAGCTTCCTCACCACCATGCCCGTCTTTGCGTTCCTGACCACCACCGTGGGGGTCTGGGTTGCGCCGACGCTTTTGATCAACCCGTTGTACAGGTTGATCCCGGCCATGATGTCGCTCAGAGGCATCTGACGGAACCGCACGCCCAACGGTGCAACGGCGGCCTGCACCTCCTCGACCGATGGGTTCTTGGTCTTCAAGGCCACCCCCAGGAGCGCTGCCCGGAGTTGCAAGTATTTTTCCTTCTCATGGATCTGGAACGACAGGTTGTAGGGGGAAAAGTTAGTGGTTTCCGGGTGGATGGCAAAATCCACGAACACAACGCGGGCCTGCTTCAGGACGCTCTTGACAGCGACCTCGATTTCCGGCTCTGCCTTGCGGCAGCCCGGACAGAACCAGTCGGTGATGACGTAGACCTCGGCAGGGCTGTCCGCCTTTCCCAGCCAGATGTTGAACGCCTGGGCCTGGGCATCCGGCTTTGCCACGCCGAAAAACGCCACCAGGAATCCGCACGCAAAACCGGAGATGATCACGCCAAGCCTCTTGTACACATCCATGGATCGCACCGCAACCTCCTTACACACTAAACGTTCGGCCACCATCACGCCGGCAAGCAGAAAGACGCTCACGGCAAGGGCGACGCACAGCGGGCACCAGGCCCGGATAATGGTCTTCTGCACGTACAGGAACCAGGCCTCCGCGCCGCAGGCGCCGGACAGGACAAAGGCAAAGGCCGCAGGCGCCAACCGGACGGCGCGGCACGCACGGAGCAACGCCAGGACGCCAAAGGTGGCAATCCCCACCCACCCGAAATCCGCACCGTAGAGCCTATAGGTGTGGGCCTCGCTGCACGCGGCGGAACAGATCTCCAGCAGCGAGGCAACCGACAGGCAAAAACCGGCCGCAATCAATGCCGGGGCGGCAAAGCGGAAGAATCCATGGCTAGAAGTTTTCCCCGTCATACCTTACAGCCTGTCTCCAGCATACGTATTACCCGTTCCGTGAGCATTCTGCGGCATGATACATCATCTCAACTACCGTTGTAAGCGGATTTTTTGCCGACGGTACAGAGAAGTATAGCAGACGAGAGGGCAACGTGGGGCGGGATATGGGGATACGGCGCGGGATAAGGACCGGGGTGCGCCGTGCGGAGCGCACGGCATGCGTTCCCAAGGGTCCGCGGAGCAACAGCCATGCAGCAGCGGATCACTTCGTCGTGCGGCTCCGCCCTTCCAGGCCATGGCGCGCGGCAAGCGTTTTCATGGCTTCGCGCATGATGTCCGAAACGCTCCTGTTGGTCTTCTGCATGATCGTTTTCAGATATTCATGCTCTGTCTCGCTGATCCTCATGGAGATGATATTGTAGCGGGGGTTTTCTCTCATTTTGCCCATGTGCTGCTCCTCGTCCCTCAAAATGCCCATCCGCTCCGGCGGCCGTGGAAACGACGCTGCCGTCGAATCCGCATTATGTATACGCAATAGCGGTGCCACCTGTGCAACACAGTGAATTATTGGAATTTTAATTGAGATGAGCCCGGCAAGGGGTAGGCAAAATCCATACTGTGCGCCGCAGCGGGGTGGGCAAAATGGCTACACTTCAGAGCAATCGAAGCAGCTGCGCTAGCGGCTTTCATGCGACCGCGCAAACCCGGCAACGCGGGTGGCAACCACCGCGGTGCACCACCCCAGCAGCGCGCAGGCCGCCATGGTGGCGGTCATGGGCAGTGCCGTGCCGTTGTGGAACATCCCCACCAGCGCCCCGGCTGTTGCGCCCAGCGTATACTGGATCGTTCCCAGGAGCGCCGAAGCGCTGCCGGCCGACTTGTCGAAGGGGGCCATGGCGAGCGCGGTCACATTGGGGTAGAGCAACCCGGTCATGCACAGGCTGACGAACATCAGTGCGGCCTGGGCGGGAAAGCCGCCGATCCCCGTCAGTGTTGCCGCCGCAAGCAGCAGCGCCGCAGCCCCATTCACGGTGAATGCCGCATCCAGGATCTGCTGGGGGGTGAAGCGCCGCAGGAGCCGGCGGTTGATCTGGGATGCGCCGATCAGCCCGCAGGCGTTGGCACCGAAGAACAGTCCGAAGTGCTGCGGGGTCACGCCATGCAGCTCGATGAGGAAAAATGGCACGCCCGCGATGTAGGAGAAGTTGACCCCGGCAACGCACCCCAGTGCGATGGCGTAACAAAGGTAGCGGCGGTTGAGGAGCAGGTGGCCATAGATGGCTGCCATCCTGGCGGGACTGCGCCGGATGCGCCGTTCCGGCGGCAGCGACTCGGGGAGAAAGAGCGCCGCCGCACCGAGTGATGCCAGCCCAAAGGCCCCCAGAAAGCCGAAGATACCCCGCCACCCCGTGATCAGCAGGAGCTGCCCCCCCAGCATGGGCGCCAGGATCGGCGCGGCTCCCATGACCAGCATGAGCAGCGAAAACATCCTGGCCGCTTCGGCGGTGTCGTAGAGGTCACGTACCACGGCACGCGAGATCACCATGCCCGCTCCGCCCCCCACCGCCATCACCACGCGCCAGAACAAGAGCCCCTCGCCCGTATGGACGCAGGCGCATCCGATTGCCGAGGCAACGTACAGCGCCAATCCGGCGAGCAGTGGTGTGCGCCTGCCCCACCGGTCGGCCAGTGGGCCGTAAAAGAGCTGCCCTCCGGCAGAACCGAACAGGAAGGCCGATATGGACAGCTGCACCGTGGAAAGCGGTATGCCCAGGTCCCGGGCGATCCGGGGGAAGGCGGGCAAGTACATGTCGATGGACATGGCGCTGAAGGCGGTCAGCGCCCCCAGGATCAGCACCAGGAGCGCCAGTTGGCGTCGGGTCATTTCAGCCGGCTGCATGGCCGGAGCGGTAGTGGTCATTTCCATAAGAACCAGCTTTCCCTCTATTAGTTGCTATATACAACCATCGAGACAAAAAAATCACTTCTGCAGATTGAGGCAGGCGCGGCGGAGGACATCCCGGCACACCTCCAACTGGGCCTCGTCTATCCCCTGCTGGGCTTCCTCCAGGATTCCCCGGGTCAGTGCCGTGGCCTCCTCCATCAGTGCCTTTCCCTTGTCCGTGAGAAAGACGAGGCGTTCCCGGGCATCGGCGGGACTCGGCAGGCGAACGATCAGGTCGCGGGATTCCAGCCCCGCGGCGAGGCGCGCCATGGTGGTTTTGTCCCTGGCAGTCTTGTCGGCCAGCACCCCCTGGGGGAGACCATTACGGTCCCACAGCTGGACAAGGAACGAGTATTGCTCGGCAGTGATGGGAAAGCCGTGCTGCGAGAGCGCCGCATTGATCCGGCGCAGCAGGACCCGGGAGAAGCGGGCCGCCAGGTATCCCAGCGATGTATCGAGGGTATAGTTGTTTGGGGAGTGCTTCATATAGTTGCAGAATACAACTATGTGCGGGCGTACGTCAATACTAAATCCGATGAGCGTTGATCTTCCGCTGCGATTTCAAACTGTCCCCTCTCCCTGAGGGAGAGGGCTGGGGTGAGGGGGAAAAGCCGGAATTTATTGCGCAGATTCCCCCTCATCCAGCCTTCGGCCACCTTCTCCCTCAGGGAGAAGGGTTCAGCGGAAGATAGGCGCTAATCAGGACACTAAATGCTGCTCAACAGGGGAACGATACCTTACGGGGTTATTCCCGCCTGTCGCCGAAAAGCTGGAGGATCATGAGGAACATGTTCACGAAATCGAGATACAGGGCAAGCGCTCCCGCCACGGCCGCGCCCCCCCGGACCCCTTTGAGCTTCTGGGTGTCGTAGGCGGTCAGGCCGATGAAGACGATCAGGCCGATGCCGCTGACCATGAACTGGATCAGGTTGGAGTGCAGGAATATGTTGACGATGGAGGCGATGACGATGCCGATCAGTCCCATGAAGCAGAAGGAACCCAGGGAGGTCAGGTCGCGTTTGGTCACGAGTCCGTACACGCTCATGGCGCCGAAGGTGCCGGCCGTGGTGAAGAAGGCGGAGGAGATGGACTGGCCGGTGTACACCAGGAATATGCCGGAGAGGGTGACGCCGTTGAGCGCCGAGTAGAGCAGAAAAAGGGGCGCCGCTATGGCCGTTCCCATGCGGACGGCGAAACCGCCGATGGCGAAGACCAGCCCAAGCTCGGCGATGACCAGCCCGAAAAACAGCATCCTGTTGCCATAGAGCGCCTTGAACAGGGCCGGAGAGCTTACCACAGCCATGGATACGAACGCGGTCAAGCAGAGGCCGGCGGCCATCCACCCATAGACGGCTCCCATGGTGTTGCTCCGTGCCGCCTCAGGGTAACTCGGATATGACGTACTGCGGGGAGATGAAGGAAAAGGCATGATACGAACTCCTTGCGTGTTGAATTACTGCGTTGCATGTAATGCTAATGCATGGCGGCATCAAAAAGCAATTGAAATACCATGCCGCATGGCGTCGAAGGCAGGCAGGGAGCCAATGAGCCGGAACCTTGAAACGAGACGAGGGGCCGAATGGGGCCCCTCGTCAACGTTACTGGGAATTTCCAATAATCCCTCTAAAATTTCCGATATTCGATCTTCCCTACTCCTCGATGTATCTCTACAAACTACGATCAGAAGTAGCGCTTCAAAAGGCCAGCAAATACCTGTCCATGGCGGGCTTCATCCTTGCACATCTCATGAACGGTGTCGTGAATGGCATCGTAGTTGAGTTGTTTGGCTTTGGTCGCCAAGTCCTTTTTGCCTTTGCAGGCTCCGTTTTCCGCTTCGACACGCATCATGAGATTGGCCTTTGTGTCGGCTTTTACGACCTCGCCCAGCAGTTCGGCAAACTTGGCGGCATGCTCCGCCTCCTCGAAGGCGATCCGCTTGTAGGCCTCGGCCACTTCGGGGTATCCCTCGCGGTCAGCCTGGCGGCTCATGGCCAGGTACATGCCGACTTCGGTACATTCACCCATGAAGTTCCTCTTGAGTCCTTCGATGATCTCCAGATCAATACCCTGGGCCACGCCGATCTTGTGTTCATCAGCCCAGTTCAAGCCGCTTTCGTCCTTCAGGGCAAACTTGTCCGCTGGTGCCTTGCATTGAGGGCACTCGGCCGGGGGCACATCTCCTTCGTGAATATAGCCACAAATTGTGCAGACATACTTCTTCATTGCTTCCTCCTGTTCAGTTCGTATATTTCGTGCAGTGTCATTGGACATTGTCTCTAGCATATCAGCCCATAACATGTCCAATAAAAAAAGACCAATATAGTCCTGTTTGAACCCTGACTGCTATTTGTTTGTAAGTTGCCTGGCTGTGGCGTATGGATTTGTCCGTATTGGGGCTAATCCGGTCTCGAACGCGGGCACACACCATTATCGCAAAAAAGGGGCCTTATATGAGGCCCCTTTGTAGTTGATATCTTTATTTATGGTTGACAACAACACATGTATGCGAAAAATAATGTTAGCAACTGGTAACAACACAATTACGACAGGTTACAATCATGATGATTCGCACGTAAGGATTAAAGTTAGCAACCGGTGTCAGCATATAA
>DATBXI010000494.1:0-2210 GCA_036514355.1 Desulfuromonadaceae bacterium | reverse complement strand
GTATTCCTGATAAAGGGTGAATCATCGGCCACCAGTATGGTCTTGTGGGAACGGTTGCCCCCGCTTTCGGTATGCAGCAGCAGCTCGTCATCCAGCGGCCTGAGGGCGCTCTCGGAGCAGAGCTCGCCCACGATCTTCTCGAAATCCAGCACCAGGATGATGCGGTCGTCCATCTTGACCAGGCCGGTCACCTGGTCGCTGTGCACCGACCGGGACGGCGGCTCCACGTTCTTCCAGGATATGCGGTAGATGCGGGAGACGGAATGCACCAGCACCCCCACCATCAGGTTGTTGAACTCCAGCACCACAACCCGGTCGGCCACCAGATCACCGGTGTCCTTGCTCAAGACCTTGGCCAGGTTGATCACGGTGATAACCTTGTCCCGCAGCTTGATCATCCCCTCCACGCCGGGCTTGGCGTTGACCACCCTGGACAGTTGCGGCAGCCGGATGATCTCGCGCACCTTGGCCACGTTGACACCGTAATAGCAGGGCACCACGGCGCCGGCGGCATCTACCTCGTCGATCCTGAATTCGACAATCTCCAGTTCGTTGGTGTCGCTCTCCAGCAGGATCCTGGTCTGTTTCATGAAAATTAGCCCCTTGCGGTTTTTGGGGCGGATTATAACACGAATCCGTACGAAGGGAAGGAATATTAGCTGACTTTCAACCGTGCCCCCCTGAACTTGACACTCCCCAACGCCTGTGATAGCTTTTTCCATCCCACAGCGCCGCCACACGCCGGAGATCACATGTTTTTCCCCCCAATCGACACCTTTCGCGAACTGAGCCGCCGCGGCAACCTCATCCCGGTCTACCGCGAGATCATGGCGGACATGGATACGCCTGTCACAGCCTTCAAGAAGCTGGACGACGGCCGTTTCGCCTTTCTGCTGGAGAGCATCGAGGGTGGGGAGAAGTGGGGGCGCTACAGCTTTCTCGGCGCCAGCCCGTCGCTGATCGTCCGCTCCAGGGGCACCAGGGTCGAGATCATAGAGAACGGCGTCACGTCGACCGTGATTGCGGACGACCCGCTGGCATGCATCCGTGACGTGCTGGCCCGCTTCACCCCGGTGGAGGTGGAGGGGCTGCCCCGCTTCTTCGGTGGCGCGGTGGGCTACCTGGGATACGACATGGTGCGTCACTTCGAGCGCCTCCCCACGGACAAGCCGGCCCTGATCGGGGCCTTTGACGCCTACTTCCTGGTCACCGACACCATCGTCATCTTCGACACCATGCGCCAGAAGATTCAGGTCGTCTCCAACGCCCACCTGGACGGGGATACATCGCCGGATGCGGCCTATCACGAGGCCACGGAAAAGATCGAGGCCATCATCCGCCGGCTCCGGACGCCGCTCCCCGCGGAAACCACGCCCCCCTCCGGCCGGCGGGTGGAGCTCCGTTCCAACGTGGAACGGCCGGCGTTCGAGGCGGCCGTGGAAAAGGCCAAGGAATACGTGCGGGCCGGCGACATCATCCAGGTGGTGCTCTCCCAGCGTTTCAGCGGCGAGCTCACCGCCGATCCCCTGGACATCTATCGCGCGCTTCGCACCCTTAACCCCTCCCCGTACATGTTCTTCCTCCGCCTGGACGACACGGTCATCGCCGGTGCCTCGCCCGAGGTCATGGTGCGCAAGGAGGGGCGCCACGTGGCGCTGCGCCCCATTGCCGGCACCCGCCCCCGCGGCGCTACTACCGAGGAGGACGCCCGGCTGGCCGAGGAACTCCTGGACGACCCCAAGGAACGGGCAGAGCACGTCATGCTGGTGGACCTGGGGAGGAACGACCTGGGGCGTGTCTGCACCACCGGCTCGGTCCACGTGTCCGAACTGATGGTCATCGAGCGCTATTCCCATGTCATGCACATCGTGTCCAACGTGCAGGGGGAGCTGGAAGGCGACCGGGACGCCTTTGACCTGGTCAGGGCCACCTTCCCGGCAGGCACCCTCTCCGGTGCCCCCAAGGTCAGGGCCATGGAGATCATCGACGAACTGGAACCGCTGCGCCGCGAGATCTACGGCGGCGCCGTGGGGTACTTCTCCTTTTCCGGCAACATGGACCTGGCCATCGCCATCCGCACCTTGGTGATCAAGGACGGCCGGGTGCACCTGCAGGCCGGCGCGGGCCTGGTGGCAGACTCCGACCCGGCGGCCGAGTGGCAGGAGACGGTCAACAAGGGGATGGCGGTGATGAAGGCCATCGAACTGGCC
>DATBXI010000493.1:0-5728 GCA_036514355.1 Desulfuromonadaceae bacterium | reverse complement strand
GAACATGCCCAGCAGGATCAGGACGCCACCGGCCATATACTCGCCGAAAAAGTCGCCGGCATTGCCTCCGGCAACCAGCACCGGCTTATTGTCCTGGTAGGACTTCATATGGATGCCGACCCGGTAGCCCACGTCCTTGCGGATGTGGATCCTGCCGCCGCGCATACCATACCCCAGGACATCCCCGGCGTGGCCGTGGACCACGACCTTGCCGGCATTCATGGTATTGCCGATGTTGTCCTGGGCATTTTCCTTCACGATGATGGTGGCACCGTTCATGAAGGCGCCCAGGTCATTGCCGGGAACGCCGTTGATGGTGATGGTCACGGCCTTGTTGATGCCGTCGCCGATGAAGTACTGGCCATTGACGTTCACCAATTCGATCGTGTCCGCCCCGGCCTGGACGGCTTCGCGGATCTTCAGGTTGAGGTCGCGGTAGTAGATGCCCTGCGCGTCTATTTTCATGTCAAACTCCACAAACTTCGGGTGTGATGATCAAACGTTACCTTCCACCATGGCGATGACCGGCTCGCCGCCGCGGGGCGACCAGATGCGGCTGGGAGCGGGGCAGATTTCACGGATTGCGGCCTCTTCGGAGGCCATGTAGACGAAATCGTCCTTTTCGGCGCAGACCAGCGGCCGCAGCTTCACCCGATCGTTGAGCCCGATCAACCCTTTGTTGCTGGCAAACAGGATGGCGAACGGACCATTGAGGAGCGCACTGCCGTAGACCTGGCGGATGGCGGTGTAGAGTTCGCGCTCGGTGTCGGGCAACTGGTCTATCAGCGACCAGAAGGGGGGCGCCAGGGCGGTGCAGGCCAAGTCCGGCGGCAGGCCGTGCTTGCGAATCAGGAGGTCGAGCATGTAAGCCACCACCTCGGTATCGGTCAGCATGGTGCAGAGGTAACCGTACATCTCCAGGTAGCGCTTGTTGATGCCGTAGGACGATATCTCGCCGTTGTGGACGATGGACCAGTCCAGCAGGGTGAAGGGGTGCGCCCCGCCCCACCAGCCCGGTGTGTTGGTGGGAAAACGATTGTGGGCGGTCCAGATGTGGCCGCTGTACTCCTCCAGGCGGAAGAACTCGGCGATCTCTTCAGGAAAGCCGACCCCCTTGAAGGCGCCCATGTTCTTGCCGGAAGAGACCACGAAGGCCCCGTCGATCTCGTGATTCACGGCCATGACGTGGCGGACGATGACGTCCTCGATCGTCAGCCCCTGGTACTCCACCGCTTCCTTGTACTCGTCGGTTTCCAGCGGTGCGACGAAGTAGCGTTTGAAGACCGGCGGGTTGGCAATAGCTTTGGTGCGGCGGGTGGGAATGTCTTCCTGCTGCTCGATATGGAAATTGGCCTCCAGGTATTCCTCGGTCAACTGCTGGGCCATGGCATTTTCATACATCAGATGGAAGGCGTAGAAGTCCCGGTACTCGGGATAGATGCCGTAAGCACCGAAGCCGCCCCCCAGGCCGTTGCCCCGGTCGTGCATCAGCGCGATGGACTTGATGATCACGCTCCCCTCGACCCGTTGCCCCTTTTTGGAGACAAAGCCGGTCAGGCCGCAGTTGGAGATGTCTTTCTGGAATATGTGGGTTGGTTGTGGTTTCATGGGTAATCCTCGGTTTCATCCAAGAAATCCCCTCCCCCGTGCGAAGGAGGGGTAATTGGTCGCTAGTGTCCGGCGGCCCGCTGGGCCCGCCCGCTGTCCGTTGCCTTGCCCTGCGGGCCGAAGAGTTGGCTGCGGATATCCTTCGAGAGATTGATGAAGCCGAAATCGGGCAGGAGCAGGCTCTCCCGGTACGGCGCCATATCCACCTGTTCCCTGATCAATCCGGCAAAGATGCCGGCCCGGTCCACGCTCCCCACCAGCACCGCGCCCACGAGGCGGTCGTTCTGCAGCACCATCTTGCGGTACTGGTAGTTGTGGATGTCCTGATAGGTGAGGATCTCGTACTCGCTCGGGTCTTTCGGATTGGTCACCCCCATGGAGATGGTGGATACCTTGAAGAACTCGATGGAATTCATGGCCAGGCCGCCCGCGTACTGCTTGTCCCCGCCGGCCATGGCCGTGCCGGCGATATCGCCCTGGATATAGGCATCGGGCCAGATCGGCATGGGGTTTTTCTGGCCGCTGAAGAAATCGGCCGCTTCGGCCACGTCGCCGGCGGCGTACACATCGGCCACCGAGGTCCGCATGGTGGCGTCCACCACGATGCCGCGGTTGACCTCGACGCCGCTGCCGCCGAGGAAACCAGCGGCCGGCCGCACGCCGATGGCCACGACGACCGTGTCACAGGGGATGAAGTCGCCCGATTTCAGCGTCACGCCGCTGATAGCGGCCCCTTCCCCTTCGATGCGAACAACCGTGTCCTCGGTAATGACGTCGATACCGTTGGCCTTCATCTTGCGGGCAACGATCTTGCCGGCCGGGCGGTCGAATGCCGACGAGAGCACCCGGTCGGCCAGCTCCACCACGGTGACGCTCTTGTTGATCAGGTTCAGCCCCTCGGCGGCCTTCAGTCCTATCAGGCCGCCGCCGATGACCACGGCCCGTTCGATGTCCTGGGCGATCCCCTTCAATTTTGCGGCATCGTCCCAGGTGGTGAAGGTGAATATCCGGTCCTTGTCCGCCATGCCCTCGATGGGGGGAACGAACGGGTCGCCGCCGGTGGCCAGGAGCAGCTTGTCGTAGGGGATGACGTCGCCTGCTGCCAGCCGGACCTGTTTAGCCTCGGTGTCAACGGCCGTCACTTCGGATTCCAGCAACAGGTTGATGCGGTGCTGTTCATAGAAATTCTCCGGCAGATAGGCCATGCGCTTCTCCGTGATCAGCCCCCCCAGCAGATAGGAGATCAGCGGCCGGCCATAGGCGTTATGCCGTTCGCGGGAGATGACGGTAATGGTCCCCTGCTGATCCAGCGCCCGGATGGCACGGATAGCCCCCACGGCAGCCACGGAGTTTCCGACGATAACGTAATTCATTTCTGAGAGCCCTCCCTGTATACGAGCGCCCGGTTGGGGCAGGCATCCACGCAGGCCGGTGACGTACGGTCCGGGCAGAGGTCGCACTTGTTGGCCTTCTTTTTGGCAACGTTGCGCTGGATGGCGCCGTAGGGGCAGGCCATCACGCAGGACCAGCACCCCACACACTGCTCGGTGTTGATCCTGACAACCCCGGCCTCGTTCTTCTGGATGGCGCCGGAGATGCAGGCCCGCAGGCAGTCCGGCTCGTCGCAGTGGCGGCAGTTGGTGGAGATGGAGACCACACCGCCGTCCCACTCTTCCACGGTGCACCGGGAGATGGGGCGCTCGGCCTCGTGCAGAAAGGCCTTTATGGGGTCCTTTGAGAGCGAATGCTCGGTGATGCAGGCCACCTCGCACAGGTGGCAGCCGATACAGGCGTCTTCAATGGAATAGATTCGTTTCATATATTACTCTCCGGCAGGCATGACGCCCAGCATGTACATGTCTTTCTCGCTCAACCCCACGGCGCGCAGCTTGTAGCGGTTGCCGCGCAGCGATTCCAGGGCATTCAGGCCCATGCCTCCCAGGATCTCCTGGATCTCGTGGCCCCAGGCGCGCACCAGATTGACCAGCCGTTCGGCGCCGAGCTCCGGGTTAAGGCGCTTGGCCAGGTAGGGGTTGTTGGTGGTAATGCCCCAGGGGCACTTGCCGGTGTAGCAGCGCTGGCACAGGGTGCAGCCCAAGGCCAGCAGGGTGGAGGTTCCCAGGTTGATGGCATCGGCACCCAGAGCGATGGCCTTGATGGCGTCGCCCGAGGAGCGTACTCCGCCCCCCACCACTATGGAGACCTGATTGCGGATCCCCTCGTCCCGCAGACGCGAATCCACGGCCGCCAGCGCCAGCTCCATGGGGATGCCCACGTTGTCGCGGATCACCTGGGGCGCCGCGCCCGTGCCGCCGCGGAAACCGTCGATGGTGATGATGTCCGCCCCGGCCCGGGCCACGCCCGAGGCGATGGCAGCGATGTGGTGCACCGCGGCGATCTTGACCGAGACCGGCTTGGTGTAGTTGGTGGCCTCCTTGAGCGCATAGATCAGCTGGCGCAGGTCCTCGATGGAATAGATGTCGTGGTGCGGCGCCGGCGAAATGGCGTCGGAACCGACGGGGATCATGCGGGTCTCCGAAACCTGGGCATCCACCTTCTCGCCCGGCAGATGCCCGCCGATGCCCGGCTTGGCCCCCTGGCCGATCTTGATCTCGATCCCCACGCCGGCGTTCAGGTACTGCTCGTTGACGCCGAAGCGGCCGGAAGCCACCTGGACGATGACGTTCTTGCCGTACTTGTAGAGGTCCTTGTGCAGCCCCCCCTCACCGGTATTGTAGATCGTGCCCAGCTCCTGGGCAGCAGCCGCCATGGCGCGGTGGGCATTCAGGTTGAGCGCGCCGTAGCTCATGGCCGAGAAGATGAAGGGGTATTCCAGCTTGAGCTGGGGAGTCAGCCGGGTCTTGAGCTCGGGCTTGCCCGTCTGCTCGTTGCGGACCACTTCGATGCTGTCCGGCCGCTTGCCCAGAAAGGTGCGCAGCTCCATCGGCTCGCGCAACGGATCGATGGAGGGGTTGGTCACCTGGGAGGCATCCAGCAGCAGATGATCCCAGTAGATCGGATATTTGGCGGGATTCCCCATGGCGGCCAGCAGGATGCCGCCGCTGTCGGCCTGGGCGTAGAGATTGCGGATGTGGCCCGTTGACCAGGACTCGTTTTTCTTGAAGAGTTCCTCGTTGAGGCGGATGGAGATGGCGCCGGTCGGACAAAGCGCCGAGCAGCGGCGGCAGCCGATGCACTGCGTGTTGTCCTCGGTCAGGCAGTCGGTCGACTCGATATAGCTGTGCACCTCATAGGCGCACTGGCGCACGCACACCTTGCAACGGATGCATTTCGCATCGCTACGTTCGACAATGAACTCATTGAATGATTCGTTCACGGTTTTGTAGAGCACTCTAGACCTCCCCGGTGTATCCGGTTCCTATGGCGCAGGACTGCGCGGAAGCGCGGTTTAGCGTCTATGCCGTCGGCTTTTGGGATCGGCAACGGAAATATATAGCAAACTGTGTGCCGAAACGAGCCTGCGACGAAACGCGACATGCTCATACCCTAAAAAAAGACAACAGTATTGCCACAATCCCGGCAGACTCGCACCGGCGATGCTCCGACCATTACCCATCTGATCCGTTGATGCCTCTCCGACTGTGAGTGATACAAATACTCAACTGTGTACCCATCGCCACCGGGTTGCTCGTCTGTCGTGCGCCCCCTGCCCCCACACGACAAACAGAAACGCCCCGCGCGGGTCGGTCCCGGCAGGGCGTGTCATGAAGCGCAACGATGACGCTAGGGTAACGGATTACATGATCACGTCAGGTTCCAGATCATCATCTCCAGAATATCCTTCCAACTCTTGCCGATCTCCGAGACCACGGTCGGCTCGAAACCGCAGTGCATCATGCACTGGGCACAACGGGCGTCCTTGCCCACACCGTACTTGCTCCAGTCGGTCTTTTCCATCATCTCCCTGAACGTCGGGTAGTGGGCGTCGGTGATCAGGTAGCACGGTGCCTTCCAGCCTTGCGGGTTGCGGGTGGGGTTGCCCCAGGGGGTGCACTCCAGCTTCTTTTCCCCTTTCAGGAAGCGCAGGTACATGGGGGTCGAGAAGAAGCGGTGCTTCTTGCTCATCTCGTAGACCTCGGCAAACTTCTTTTCGATATCC
>DATBXI010000492.1:0-3649 GCA_036514355.1 Desulfuromonadaceae bacterium | reverse complement strand
ATAGGTGCGGGCGGGATTGCCAAAAATGTCCCGCCGGTGATCGGCGGACCGGGCCGGGCCATCGTCTACGGCCACGGCGTGTTCAGCATCGGCCGCAACGACTTCGGGGAGGCGTTCCGGGCGTTGGTGGATGTGGAGAACTGGTGCCGGGATGAGTATTTCAGAAGATTTGACAGCCGGCACTAGTACCAAATAACACTTAATTTTTCGCAATCAACCCCTCCAAACCTCCCCTTATCAGGGGAGGCTTAAAGGCTTCCCCCCTGATAAGGGGGGATTGAGGGGGGTTGGATTTAGATGTTACACGGCATTTGTGCGCTATTTCAGCACATGGCTGGCCAGTACCTTCTGCACTTCGTAGATGTTCACGTCCTTGGTGAACTTTTTCTCAAGCGGCATGGTGTCGTTGCCGATCCAGAGCTTCAATTCTGCGTCAAGCTCGAAACTGCCCCCTGTCTGCACGCTGAATTTCACAATACTGCTGTACGGGATGGAGAGATATTCCAGCTGCTTGCCGGAAATGCCCTGAACCTCCACGAGGATCAACCTCTTGTTGGTAAACAGGAACGTATCCCGAAAAAGCGCAAAACCCATCACTATGATTTCACCATCCGCAAGCAGTTGTCCGTAGGTCGAGTGTAATTTCTTGTTTTCCACTGAGTTCGCATTCTTGTCTCCCCCGGAAAAGATCCCCATCATTCATTTCCTCCAGTAGCATGGTGTTTGCCCGATGCCGCACGTGCGGCCTTCGTGTGAGTGGAATGTACCAAACAACTGTCACCGGTTACAAGGCGTTGCCTGCAACGAGCAGCGGACCATCGCCCGGTTTGCATGTCCGAAAACAGCCCGCATTTTTTCTTTCATCGTGCTATAAAGATAGATGTGACAAGAAAAAAGGAGCTAAGACAATGACATACACCTGCACCATCGAAACCCCTCTGGGAACCATGACGGCGACGGCCGAGGACGAGGCCCTCACCGGACTGTGGTTTATCGGTCAAAAACATTATCCCGCCACAACAGCGGCATGGGCCACGGAGCCCGACCATCCCGTCTTCACGGCGCTGCGTGCCCATCTCTCCCGCTATTTTGCCGGACAGGACCCTGGACCACACATCCCGCTCGCACCCCACGGCTCCCCGTTCCAGGAGAGCGTGTGGGACGTTCTGCAGAGGATTCCCTTTGGCCAGACCACCACCTATGGCGAGATCGCCCGGGCAATTGCCCGTGCCCAGGGGCTGGCCTCCATGTCCGCACAGGCCGTGGGAGGCGCTGTGGGGCATAATCCCATCGCCATCCTGATCCCGTGCCATCGGGTCGTGGGGGGTGACGGGAGCCTGACCGGCTATGCGGGCGGGGTGGACCGGAAAGAGGCCCTGCTGCGGCTTGAAGGGGGGAATAACGCGAGTTTTTCAGCATGATTCCAGGCGAAGTTGAGCCAGATCCCGGCCAGCAGAATTATGTCTCCAACTCCCACATATCCCGATAGCGCCGGCTCTTCGCCAGCAGCTCGGCATGGCTCCCCCGCTCCACGATGCGCCCCTCATCCATGAGCACCACCTCGTCCATGGCCTCCAGGCCGACCCGGCTGTGGGTGATCACCAGCATGGCCCGCTCCGCCGCATAGCTGCACAACCGTTCCAGCAGGGCGCGGGCGGCAGCGGCATCCAGCCCTTCGGTCGGCTCGTCCAGGAGCAGGATCGGGCTGTCCTTGAGCAGGGCACGGGCAATGGCCAAACGGCGCGCCTGGCCGCCGGAGAGCCGCATCCCCCCCTCGCCCACCGGGGTGTCGTACCCCTCCGGCTGGGCGATGATCTCCTCGTGTAACCCGGCCAGACAACAGGCCGCCGCCATCTCCCCATCCGTTGCCCCGGGCCGGGCGATCAGCAGGTTTTCCCGCAGGGTGGTGTTGAACAGGAAAGGTTCCTGGGCCGCCACCGCCATCCGGCTGCGCACCGCATCGCCGTCGTATTCCCGGATCTCGCGCCCCCCCAGCAGGATGGCACCGCCGTCGTACTCCCGGAAACGGAGCAAGAGCGCCAGCAGTGTGCTCTTGCCGGCCCCGCTGGTTCCCACCACGGCCACCCTGCGTCCTGGCCCCAGTTCCAGGTCGATCCCGCTCAGGCCCGCCCCTCCCGGGCCATAGGAGAAACTCACCTGCCGCATGCTGATGGCCGGGCTGTCCGGCAGCGGGAGCGGGGCGTGCGGTTCGGACACGGCCGGGCTCACGTCGGTCAGGGAGAATATCCTGCGGCCGGCCTCCAGAGTCTGGCCCAGCAGGCCAAAAGCCGCGGGGAGCGGCTGGACCGCCTCGAAGGCCGCCGGGCAGAAGAGCGCCAGCATAACCAGTTGGGGGCCGTCCAGGATGCCGCTGCGCAGCAGCGGGATGGCGATCACCAGGGCCGCCCAGAGCGCCAGGCCGCTGCACAGCCCCACCCCGCCGGCCGACAGTCCGGACAGCCCGGCCAGGCGCCCCTGGTCAGCCAGCAGATCGTCCCCCAGGCGGGCCACACGCTCCTGCTGTTGCGGCGCCGCGCCGTACACCAGCAACTCCTCCATCCCCCGCAACCCGTCCACTACGGCGGTGCGCAACGCAGCCGCAGTGCGGGTCGCCCGGCGGCCCGGTGCCTGCCCCAGCCGGTGCACCAGCAGCGGCAGTACCCCGCCGGCCAGAAGCAGCAGTCCCAGGGTGGCCAGGGCAACGCTACCGCTGAACCGCCACAGGAACAGGACGAACAGCAGGCCGCCGCCAAGGGCGGTCACCAACGGCGCCAGAAGGCGGAGGTAAAAGGTGTCCAGGCTGTCGATGTCCGCACGGATGCGGCTCAAAAGGTCGCCGCTGGCGTATGCTTCCAGCCCGGCCGGGGCCAGCGGCTCGATGCGCTGGTAGACCCAGACCCGCAGGCTCGCAAGGATACGCAGCGATGCCTGGTGGCCCACGACCCGTTCGGCGTAGCGGCCCACGGTGCGCCAGATGGCCAGGAGACGGATACCGGCGGCCGGATAGTGGTAGTTGATGGGCACCCCGCTGATCCCGGACAGGGCCATGGCGGCGATGAACCAGCCTGACAGGGCCAGGAGCCCCACGTTGGCCACGAGCGTCACCAGGGAGAG
Organism: Desulfuromonadaceae bacterium; assembly: GCA_036514355.1. Lineage (GTDB taxonomy): Bacteria > Desulfobacterota > Desulfuromonadia > Geobacterales > Pseudopelobacteraceae > JACPFJ01. The sequence continues at coordinate 535 of DATBXI010000492.1, read as the reverse complement.
CGCAAGGCCGGCCGCAAGCCAGGCGCGGAAAGGCCATGCAAGCGCCAGCAGTCGGAGCAGCACCCTCATGCTCCCTCCCCTGCCGCCAGCATGCGGCTGAACAGGCCGCCCATGGCCGCCAGTTCCCCGCAGCTCCCCTGTTCCACGACCCTGCCCCGGTCCATTACCACGATCCGGTCGTTCTCTTCAAGCGTGGTCAGACGGTGGCAGATGGTCAGCACCGCACGCTCCCTGCTGAGTTCGGCCAGGGCCTCGGCCAGCAGCGACTCGGAACGGGCGTCCAGCCCGGCGGTCGGCTCGTCGGTCACCACCAGGGGGCTGTCCTTGAGAAAGGCCCTGGCAACGGCGATGCGCCGCGCCTGGCCGCCCGACAGCCCGGCCCCCTGCTCGCCGATCACGGTCGCCAATCCATGGGGCAGGCGGCTGATGAATTCGTCGCAACGGGCCGACACGGCGGCCCGGCCGATCTCCGCATCCGTGGCATCGGGGCGACCCAGGCGGATGTTGTCGGCAATGGTGCCGTGGAAGAGGTACG
>DATBXI010000491.1:0-3691 GCA_036514355.1 Desulfuromonadaceae bacterium | reverse complement strand
ATGAGGTCGGGGATGTAGCGCATGGCCAGGACACGCCCCAGCTCCTTGCGGATGTGGCCCCGAGCGCTGTTCAGCCCGGCCTCGCTGCTCTTCTTGGCACTGTCGTCGCCGATAACCGTGAAGAAGATGCGCGCCAGGTGCATGTCGTCCGTGACCTCCACGCCGGTGATGGTGACGAACCCGATGCGCGGGTCGTTCAACCCCCGGGCCAGGATGGAGGAAACCGTTTCATGAATGGTCTCGGCGACCTTGTCGGCTCGTTTATGCTGCATATTCTAAAACCTTTTTGCCACAGAGACACGGAGACACAGAGGAAAAACGGAGAAATCTTTCAGGCTTATCTCACACGGAGGCACAAAGGCGCAAAGAAAGACATGGTGTAAGACTGTTTTTCTAAAAGTTTCATCATTCTCGGTTCTCTTTGTGTCTTTGTGCCTTTGTGCGAGTACAAGATGTTAGGTTTTCTCCGTGTCTCTGTGCCTCTGTGGCAGATTTTTTAGAGTTTCGTAGCGACCTTCTCGATCTCGAACGCCTCGATGATGTCGCCCTGCTTGATGTCGTTGTAGTTCTCCAGACCGATACCGCACTCGTAGCCGCTGGCCACTTCCTTCTGGTCGTCCTTGAAGCGGCGCAGGGAGGACATCTTGCCCTCGTAGACCACCACGTTGTCGCGCAGGAGCCGTACCTGGGCGTTGCGCAGCATCTTGCCGTCCAGCACGTAGCAGCCGGCCACGTTGCCGATCTTGGGCACGGAGAAGACCTCGCGGATCTCGGCCCGGCCCAGGTATTTCTCCTTGAGGGTCGGCGCCAGGAGCCCTTCCATGGCCTTCTTCACGTCCTCGACCGCATCGTAGATGATGCTGTAGAGGCGGATGTCCACCCCCTCCTTCTCCGCCAGGGTATGGGCCTTGACCTCGGGCCGGACGCTGAAGCCGATGATGATGGCATTGGAGGCCGCGGCCAGGTTGACGTCGGTCTCGGTGATGGCGCCCACCGCCGAGTGGATGACGTTGAGCCGCACCGCGTCGGTGGAGAGCTTGCGCAGCGCTTCGCCCACCGCCTCGACCGATCCCTGCACGTCCCCCTTGACGATGACGTTCAGGTCCTTGACCTCGCCGCTCTGGATGCGCTTGTACAGGTCTTCCAGGGACAGCTTGGTGTGCTTGGCCAGCTCCACCTCGCGCTGCTTGATCTGGCGCAGGGTGGCGATCTCCTTGGCCTGTTTCTCGTCCTTCATGGCCACGAAGACATCGCCCGCATCGGGCACCCCGGAGAGACCGATCAGTTCCACCGGCATGGAGGGGCCTGCCTCGATCACCTTGGCGCCCCGGTCGTTCTGCATGGCCCTGACGCGGCCCGAGTGGATGCCCACCACGCAGTAGTCGCCGTTCTTGAGGGTGCCCTCCTGGACCAGCACCGTGGCCACGGGGCCGCGTCCCTTGTCCAGCTTGGCCTCCACGACCGTGCCCTTGGCCAGCTTGTTGGGGTTGGCCTTGAGGTCCATCACGTCAGCCTGGAGCAGGATCATCTCCAGCAATTCATCCAGGTTGAGGCGCTTCTTGGCCGATACCTCCACCATGGTGGTGTCGCCACCCCAATCAGAGGACTGCAGACCGAACTCCGTCAGCTCCTGCTTGACCCGGTCCGGCTTGGCATCGGGCTTGTCGATCTTGTTGATGGCAACGATGATCGGCACGCCGGCTGCCTTGGAGTGGTTGATGGCCTCGCGGGTCTGGGGCATGACCCCGTCGTCCGCCGCCACCACCAGGATGACGATATCGGTCACCTTGGCGCCACGGGCGCGCATGGCGGTGAAGGCCTCGTGGCCCGGCGTGTCCAGGAAGGTGATCTTGCGACCGTTCAGTTCCACGTCGTAGGCGCCGATGTGCTGGGTGATGCCGCCTGCTTCGCCGGCGATGACGTTGGCCTCGCGGATGGCGTCCAGGAGCGAGGTTTTGCCGTGGTCGACGTGGCCCATGATGGTCACCACCGGGGACCGCTTTTCCAGGGTTTCCGGCGCATCGGGTGCCGACTCGATGATCTCGTCCAGGTCCACGGCCACGTTTTCCACCTCATAGCCGTACTCGGACGAAAGGATGACGGCCGTATCGTAGTCCAGCGGGTGGTTGATGGTCACCATCATCCCCATCTTCATCAGCGAGCGGATCAGGTCGTTGGCCTTGATCCCCATGCGCTTGGCCAGTTCGCCCACGCTGATGGTCTCGGAGATCCTGATGATGCGCTTGATGGCCTTGGGAACCGTGATCTCGGTCTTCTTGGTCTCGGGCGCGCGCTCCTTGCCCTTCTTCCTGGGCCCCTTGTAGGGCATGTCGAAGACCCGTTCGCGTTTCTCGATCACCTCGTTTTTGCGCGGCTGCTCCTTCTTCTTGGCGGCAGGACCACCCTTCTTGCCACCCTTGCCGGCATCGGGCCCATAGCCACCGGGGCCACCCTTGCCGCCGGCCTTGCGCCGGTCATCCCCTGCGGGGGGCGCTGCCGGTGCAAGCTGCACCTGTTTCATGCGGGAACGGTCCGGCTCTGCGCCGGCGGGAGCAGGGCGTCTCTGTCCCGCCTCGGCCGGGCGTGGTGCGCCGGATGGCGCTGTGGGACGGGTGGGGCGTGCCTCGACTGCGCCCCCCTCCCTGGGCACCACGCGGGTCGGCCTGCTGGTGACGCCGGGGATCTCCACACGCCCCAGGATGCGGGCCTGGTTGGGACCCGGTTTTGGGGGCTCGGCAGGTGCTTTGGGGGCCTCTACCGGGGCAGGTTCAGGGGCTATGGCCGCCTTGGGGGCCTTGGGCGCCTCGACCGCCGGCTTTTCGGGAGCAACCGGCTCCACCGGGACAGCCGCCTCGGCCGGCTTGGCCTCCGCGGGTTCTGTCGTGACCGCCGGCGCCTCTGCGGCTTCCGGAGCAGCCACAACCTTGGCGCGGCGGCGAATGATCGTCGTGGTGACCCTCACCTCTTCGGTGCCGCTTTCCTTCGGCGGGGGCGGCGCCAGCCTGGCCGCGACGTCCTCCTCGACCAGCGAGGTAGCTGTTTTGGCTTCCACGCCCATATCCTTCAGCCGGGCCAGCACCTCCTTGGTCTCCAGCCCCAGCTTTTCAGCCAGACTACTCACACGTATCTTACTCATGAAACCTGCACCTCCCCCAGGAAGTTTCTATATCGTTCAATCAGATTGGCAAGCTGCCTCACGAACCCGCCGGGCCTCACGGCAACCGCGCTGCGAGGCGCCTTGCCCAGTATTGCCCCAAACTCCTCTTTCGTCATGACCCGCAGCCGGGGTACGCGGTGGACATCGGCCAACGCCTCGATCTTCTCGCCGATGGCCTCGGAAACATCCGTCGCCACCAGGACCAGCCCAGGCTTGCCGGCGCCGCGCAGGGCATCGCTGACCAGCGAGCCCCCCGACACGATCTTGCCGGCGCGATTGGCCAACCCCAGGCTTCCCAGGATGCGCTCCCGCACCAGGCGCCCCACCAGGCTAACCATCTCTTCGGCCGGCCCCGTGACAACCTCGCGCCTGAAGGCGCGGCTGAACTGGCGCTGTCGGCAGGCCGTGGCAAGGCAGGCCGGGTTGAGGCAGGTATATGCTCCCCGGCCGGGCAATTTCCCCTCCAGGTCGGGGACCACCTCGCCCTGAGGGGAGAGCACGAAACGGAGGAGGCTGGCCTTGTCCCGCGGTTCA
>DATBXI010000490.1:0-5678 GCA_036514355.1 Desulfuromonadaceae bacterium | reverse complement strand
AAGCCCGCCACGGTATCGGAAACGTAGTTGAAATCTCTGGTGGGATGTAGCGAACCCATCCGCAGCGTGCGTGCGCCGTTCGCGATCTGAGTTATGATGGTAGGAATTACCGCACGTGCCGACTGTCGGGGGCCATAGGTATTAAATGGTCGGATTATGGCAACCGGCGTTTCGAAGGATGCATGAAACGACATAGCTATCTGGTCCGCGCCGATCTTTGAGGCCGAATAAGGTGATTGCCCCTGCAGGGGGTGTTCCTCGGTGATCGGTACGAAACGGGCCGTTCCGTACACCTCGCTGGTTGAGGTGTGGACCACCTTTGAAATTCCGAGGTCTCTGGCCGCCTGGACGATGTTGAGAGTCCCCTTGATGTTGGTGTCGATGTAAGTGTCTGGAGAATGATATGAGTAGGGTATTGCGATCAGCGCCGCCAGATGCAGCACAACATCACAACCTTTCATGGCCTGCCGAACGCCATGGGGATCACGGATATCCCCGGAGAACACGTCAAGATCGCGCCTGACCTTGGCAGGTGCATGGTCAAGCCATCCCCACGAATTGAATGAGTTATAGTAAACAAAGGCTCGGACATCGTGACCCTGGTCAACCAGGGCCTCAACCAAGTGTGATCCTATAAAACCATCCGCCCCGGTTACCAATATTTTTTTACCAAGTAGATTCATAGCGCTGTTTGCAGAACTCCTTGACACTTGATAGTTATATTAATGGAGGCGAACGGACTCTTCTTTGCTGAGAGCAGCATTCGACTCACCGATCAAATCTCTGACAACGGCGGAGGCAGCAATCCCTCGTTCAATAAAGCCTAATCACTCATTCGCTCGTTTCTCCCGCTCAGCCAGCGTCAGATCCGCATCCGCCATCATCTCTACTAGTTGCTGAAAGTTGGTCTTCAATTTCCACCCCAACTGACGTTTGGCTTTTGATGGGTCACCCAACAGCAAATCCACCTCGGCGGGACGGAAGTATTTCGGATCAATGCGGATTACTACCTTGCCGCTATTCCGGTCTATACCATGCTCTGCTTCCCCCTTGCCCTGCCACTCCAGTAACATGCCGAGCCGCTCGAAGACCTTTTCGGCAAAGGTGCGTACCATGTAAGTCTCGCCGGTAGCGATCACATAATCCTCGGCCTGCTCCTGCTGCAGCATCAGCCACATGGCCTCCACGTAGTCGCCGGCGAAGCCCCAGTCGCGTTTGGCGTCCAGGTTGCCCAGGTAGAGGCACTCCTGCATGCCCAGCTTGATGCGGGCTGCGGCGCGGGTGATCTTGCGAGTGACAAACGTCTCTCCCCGGCGGGGCGATTCGTGGTTGAAGAGGATGCCGTTGCAGGCATACATGCCGTAGCTTTCGCGGTAATTCTGGGTGATGTAGAAGGCGTAGGCCTTGGCGCAGGCGTAAGGCGAACGGGGGTAAAAAGGAGTGGTTTCTTTTTGGGGGGTTTCGACCACCTTGCCGTACAGCTCGGAGGATGACGCCTGGTAGAACCGGGTGTTCAGCCCGGTTTCGCGGATTCCCTCCAGGATGCGCACGGTACCCAGGGCATCCACCTCACCGGTGTACTCGGGGATGTCGAAGGATACCCGCACATGACTCTGGGCGCCCAGGTTGTAGATCTCGTCCGGCCGGATGTCGCGCAGCAGCAGATTGATGGAGCTGGCGTCGTTCAGATCGCCGTAGTGCAGGAACAGGCGTACGTCTTTTTCGTGGGGATCGCGGTAGATGTGGTTGATGCGGCCGGTGTTGAAGGATGAGGAGCGGCGGATCATACCGTGGACCTCGTATCCCTTCTGAAGCAGCAATTCCGCCAGGTAGGAACCATCCTGGCCGGTGATGCCGGTGATGAACGCTTTTTTCATGCGAGAACTGGTTATCCTTTTTCTGAAGTTAACTTGATTGTTACGCCAGCAAACTTGTGAAGAAAGCTAAGCAAATAGCACAGATCGCATTAAAAAACAAATGGTTTATTGATACGGATTTGTGACGGGCAAAGGATTGGGGTGAGTCTGAATTGTCTGTACAGGCTTGCAACGCCCTCAAACGGGCTTTCTATCCAGGCTGCGGTACTGGATAGCTTCTGCGATATGCTCCTCGCGGATATTCGCGATCCCCTCCAGGTCGGCGATGGTGCGGGCCACCTTGAGGATGCGGTTATAGGTGCGGGCCGAGAAGCCCAGGCGGTCGGTGACCAGTTCCAGCATGCGGTGCCCCCCGGCATCCAGGTCGCAGTGCCGCTTGATGAAGCGCGGCGTCATCTGGGCATTGCAGTGGATGCGGGTGCCGTGGTAGCGCGCCAGTTGCAGTTCGCGGGAACGCTCCACCCGTTCGGCAACTGCCCGGGAACTTTCGGCTTCCCCCCGGTCGGCCAGGTCCCGGTACTTGACGGCTGGCACTTCGATGTGGATGTCGATGCGGTCCAGGAGCGGGCCGGAGATGCGGGAACGGTAGCGGTGGACGGCGATGGGTGTGCAGGTGCAGGGATGCACCGGGTCGGACAGATAGCCGCAGGGGCAGGGGTTCATGGCCGCCACCAGCATCACCCGCGACGGATAGGTCAGGGAGACCAGCGATCGGGAGATGGTTACCCGGCCGTCCTCCAGCGGCTGGCGCAGCACCTCCAGCACGTTTTTCTTGAACTCCGGCAGTTCGTCCAGGAACAGCACGCCGTTGTGGGCCAGGGAAACCTCACCCGGTTTCGGCGTGGTGCCGCCGCCGATCAGGCCTACATCCGAGATGGTGTGATGCGGTGCACGGAACGGCCGCGCCGCCAGCAGGGCCCGCTCCTTTTCCAGAAGCCCGCTGACACTGAAGATCTTGGTGGTCTCGATGGCCTCCTCAAAGGACATGGCCGGCAGGATGGTGGGGATGCGCCGGGCCAGCATGGTCTTGCCTGAACCGGGCGGGCCGATCATGAGGATGTTGTGCCCTCCGGCCGCGGCCACCTCCAGGGCGCGCTTGGCGTGCTCCTGCCCCTTAACCTCGCCGAAGTCCTCCCCATACTCGCAGCCGCTGCTGAACAGGGCCTGCAGGTCCATGCGGAACGGGTCGATCCCCTCGCGGCAGTTGAGGAACTCCACCACCTGGGCGAGGGTGGTGGCGCCGATGACGTCGAGCCCTTCCACAACGGCCGCCTCGGGGGCGTTCTCCAAGGGCAGGATAATGCCGGTCAGCCCGGCCCGTTTGGCCGCCACGGCCATGGAAAGGGCGCCGCGGACCTCCTTGAGGCTGCCGTCCAGGGAGAGCTCCCCTAACAGGGTATAGTCGTGCAGGCGTGCGGCCTTGACCACCCCGGTGGCGGCCAGGATGCCGATGGAGATGGGGAGATCAAAGGCGGCGCCTTCCTTGCGGATGTCGGCCGGTGCCAGGTTGGCGGTGATGCGTCGGGCCGGGAAGTCGTAGCCCGAGTTCTTCAGGGCCGCCCGTACCCGGTCCTTGCTCTCCTTGACCGCCCCGTCCGGCAGCCCCACCGTTGCAAAGGCGGGCAGGCCGGGGGCGAGATCCACCTCCACATCCACCAGGATGGCGTCGATACCGATCAGGGCGCTGCTGAGGACCTTTGCGAGCATAATACTTCCGTTCTAGGTTCGATGTTCTCTGTTCGAGGTTCGTGAAGCCTTACAGGGGGGTAACCACGAACCTCGAACTTCGAACCGTTGTCAGCTTTGAACCGGTGCCAACATGATGAAGCCCATCTGCCGGCCGGTTTCCCCCTTGTCCCTGCGGTAGGAGAAGAACAGTTCACGGTGGCAGCAGACGCAGAGGTCGGACACCTGGACCGAGGTCGCCGCCAGGCCGGCCGTGATCAGCAGGTCCCGGTTGGCTGCCGAGAGGGAGAGATGCCACTTCCCCTCGCCGCTCGGCCGGGCAAAGGAGTCCCAGGGGATTCCGCTCTGGAGGAATGCCTGCCTGACCGGGGCATCGACTTCGTAGCAGCACTGGCCGATGCAGGGACCGATGACGGCCTGCATCTGCTTCGGGTCGCAGCCGAACAGGGCGTGCATGCCCCCCACGGTCTTGGCGACCAGTTTCTGCGCCGTGCCCTGCCATCCGGCGTGCACCGCGGCCGCAACCCGTTTCTCCGGGTCCAGGAGCAGGATCGGGGCGCAATCGGCCACGCAGACGCCGATCATGGCGCCGGGCTGGTTGGTGATGATGGCATCGCTCTCCAGGCTCAGGAAGTGGCCGTAGTCCTCATTGGGCTCGTCGATGACCAGGATATCGTTGCCGTGCACCTGGCGGACGGTAACCAGCGCTTCGGGGGCGATGCCGAAGGCATTGGCCAGCAGGCTTCGGTTCCCTTCCACGTTGTGGGGAGGGTCCAGGGTGTTGGTCCCCAGGTTGAGGGAGTTGTAGGGGGGGCGGGACACCCCCTCGTGCCGGGTGGTGAAGCCCTGCACGGAGCAGGCCGGGCCGCTGAATTCGGCGGCTATATAGTGGATGCGGCCTGAGCGCTTCATCTGCATACGTGTGATCCTCCGAAAAATCCTTTTGCCTTCCGCTGCGCTTTACGTTTTAATACAATCTGCATGCCGAAATCAGGGTGGGGATTTCGGCTGTTATCCCCGTGAGAGCCGGCGGCGCTTGTGCCACCACACGTAGGCGGCCACCAGGGTGATACTGAACAGCACCACCCATGCCAGCGCCTTGTGGGAGTACTGCATGATCAGTTGCTGGTTCTCGCCGATGACGTAGCCGATCGCCGTCAGGATGCCGCACCAGATGGCGGCGCCCGCCAGAGTATAACAGGAGAACTTGAGGTGCCCCATGCCGGACAGGCCGGCCGGGATGGAGATCAGGTGCCGTACCACCGGCAGCAGACGGCCGATGAAGGTGGATATCTCGCCGTGCCGGAGGAAGAAGCGTTCCACCCGTTCGAACTTGTCCGGTGGGATCAGCACGTAGCGGCCGTACTTGAGGATCAGCGGCCTGCCCAGGCGATGGGAGACGAAATAATTGACGTAGGCACCGGCCAGGCTGCCCGCCGTGCCGCACAGGATGGCCACGGCCAGGTTCATCCGTCCCTGAAAGGCCAGGTAGCCGGCCGGCGGCATGACCAGTTCGCTTGGCACCGGAATGATTGAGCTCTCCATGGCCATCAGCAGGAAGATGCCGGGGTACCCCATGGCACCGATGGTATCCAGCAGCCATTGAATCATCTGATGCATTAACATGCTCCAATCGTAGTGAAGGCGACAGAGAGTCTTATACTCCATCTCGGGGCTGCGGGCAACAACGGATACAGCTAAATTCAAAATCCGCCACAGAGACACGGAGAGACAGAGGTATCACGGAGAATTCAGAAGACTGAGGAGACAGAATGAAAGCTTATCCATCCTCTCTCAACGGGATTCATGGTTTTCTCTGAGCCTCCGTGGCTCTGTGGCAGACACTGCTTATAACCAAATGAGGTAAATAAGAAGGCATGAACATCCTGGACAGACTGAAAACCGAGATCCTGACCGGCGACGGCGCCGTGGGGACCATGCTCTACGCCAAGGGGGTCGGCCTCGACAGCAACTTCGAGCATCTGAACCTGATCCGTCCCGGCCTGGTGCGGGAGCTGGCCCGGGAATACGTTGCCGCCGGCGCCCAGGTGATCGAGACCAATACCTTTGGCGCCAACCATACCCGGCTTGCGACCATCGGGCTGGGCCACAAGG